>JBDTQV010000260.1:0-3694 GCA_039932015.1 Gemmatimonadota bacterium
TCGACGGTGCCCGAGTCGAACAGCGCCAGGATGTGGGGATGCTGGAGGTTGGCGGTGGTCTTGATCTCGGTGAGGAAGCGGTCTGCGCCGATGATCGCGGCGAGTTCGGGGCGCAACACCTTCACCGCGACCTTGCGATCGTGCTTCAGGTCTTCGGCCAGATAGACGGTGGCCATGCCACCCTCGCCGAGCTCGCGTTCGAGAGTGTAGCGGTCGGCGAGGGCCGAGGCGAGGCGTCCGGGAACGCCCGTCATGCCAGACCCGTCGTCGGGCACGTGGAACCTCCGGGGAAATCATCGCGAGGACGGCCAGGGAGCGGTCCCGGGCGGAGCACCTCGATGGCGACGCCGCGAGCGGAATTCACAGTCTCACGTCCCGGCCGGCGGCAGGATCCACGCCCCCAGGGCCTTGAAGCGAGGATCCTCGCGGACCGAATCAAAGACCGGATCCATCAGATACGAGCCCGGTTCGTGTGCGTTAGCCGACCGCTCGAACCAACTGAAAAACTTGTCCCGGTCACCCAATCCCAGGTAGAGGAACGCAATGTACCATGCCGGAACGCGCGTCTCGCCACGCGACTGCTCGAGAAGTTCAGCCAGCATACGCTGCGCCTCGGGCCGCCGGTTGCAGACGGCATAGATATAGCCGGGAGGTGCCAAGGTGATAGCCCCGGCTCGGATCCCGGCCGCGGTCTCCGCCAGCGCCGCATCGCATCGCTTTTGCTGCACGTACACGTAGGCGAGAAGGGTGTGTGCGGCCGCGGCCGCCGGGCCCAATTCCAACGTCCGCCTGAACTGCGCGGCCGCCGCGTCGTAGTTGTGCGCGAAATAATACATGCTGCCCAGCCGCATGCTGATGATGACCGACCGGGGAGACAGCCGGAGCGCCTTCTGCGCCTCGGCGATCGCCTGGGGAAACTCGTCGCGAAGCGCGTGACTCCAGGCCAGGAAGAGATGGGTGTCCGCGTAGCTCGAGTCCAGGGCGAGCGCGGTGTCGAGTTGCGCCCGCGCCGTCACATCGTTCCGTTCCCCCTGCTGCAGGATGATGGCGAGCGAGGTATGCGCCTCGGCGCTCGTGGGATCGAGCTCGAGCGCCCTGAGCACCGCGGCCTTGGCCACGGGCAGGCCGTCGTTGGGCTCCAGACAGCAGAAGAAGGACATGAAGGCGTAGACGTCCCCCCGGCCAGCCCACGCGTTGGCATACGCCGAGTCACGCCGGATCGCTTCGTCGAACGACTTCAACGCTTCGTCGAGGTGCTGCCGGCTCGCGAGGATCAGGCGGCCGCGGAAGTAGGCCTCCTGCGCGGCGACGTCCGTGGTGCCGTGGTTCACGACGAGCTGGCGCGTCCGCTCCGCGATCCGGCCCTGGAGCGCCGTGACGATGGCGAGTACGATGGAGTCCTGCAGCGCGAACGACAGCGATCCCTTCGCTTCGTAGTGGCCGGTCCATTCCTGACTGCCGTTGGCGGCATCGAGCAGTTGCGCGTCAATCCTGATGCTGTCGCCGGTGCTCGTCCGTCGGAGCGTGCCGGTCACCAGGCGCCGCACGTCGAGCGCCCGCCCGATCGAGTCGAGCGAGACGGCAGTGCCTCGGAACGAGAACGCCGCCGCCGGGGCGGCCACGCGAAGGCCCGGCACCTTCCGGAGCTCCGTCGCGAGCTCCGCGGCGAGTCCCCGGCTCAGAATACTGTCGCCGGCAACGGAACTGAGATTGTCGAAGGCCAGGACGGCCAGGCCGCCATTCGACGCCCCGGATCCGGCAGCCCGACTGGATGAGAGGCGATGTGTCAGTTTGTATGTCGTCACCGCGACGCCGCCGAGGAGCAGCGCGGCAAGTGCTGCGGCCATGACAGTGCGCGAGCGGCGCCGCGCCGGGGCCGGGTGCTCGCTCGTCGGCGGCTCCGTCGCGGCCTTCGTCAAGGCCTCAGCGAATGCGCGCGCGGTCGGGAATCGATCGGCGGGCGCCTTCTCCAGCGCCTTCCGCACCGCCCGCTCGATGGCCACCGGGACGCCGCGGCGCACCAGGCAGATCGACGGCATCGGCTCGAGCGCCCGCCGGGCGGCGATCGCCTGGCTGCTGGGGCCGCGGAAGGGCGCCTCGCCGACCAGCATCTCGAACAGCACACATCCCAGCGCGAAGACGTCCGACCGGCCGTCGATGGCGGACTCCCCCGCCGCCTGCTCCGGGCTCATGTACGCCGGCGTGCCGATCGCGAGCCCGGTCTGCGTCAACTGCTCGTCGTCCGCTGCCGAGAGCGTGCGGGCAATGCCGAAATCGGCGACGAGTACTTCGCCGTCGGCGAGCAGGATGTTCTCCGGCTTGATATCGCGGTGCACTACCCCATGGCTGTGCGCGTATTCCAGCGCGGAGCAGATCGCGGCGGTCAGCGCGACCGCATCGTCCACCGGCAACTGCCGCTCGCGGTCCATGCGGGCGCGGAGCGACTCGCCGGCCACATAGGGCATGACGTAGTAGAGAAGGTCGCCGGCAGTGCCGGAGTCGTGGATGGCGAGAATGCGGGGATGGCTGAGGCGGGCGGTGAGCTCGATCTCGCGGAGAAACCGCTCGGCGCCGAGGGCGGCGGAGAGCTCCGGCCGCAGCACCTTGATCGCGACCGGACGGCGGTGCTTCAGGTCCTGGGCGAGATAGACGTAGGCCATCCCGCCCCGGCCAAGCTCGCGCTCGAGCGTGTAGCGGCCCTCGAGGAAATGATCGAGCGCTGCCGAAATGTCGGTCACGAACGGTCTCGCGATGCGCTCGTCGCCGACGTCACGATCACCGCACCCCATCCACCACGAAGAGCGTCGACGCATAGCCGGAGGCAATGACTGCATACGTGCGCCCATCGTCCGCGAGACGCAGGTACTCGTATCGTCGCACCCCGGCGCGACCCGGCGGCGCAATGTCGATGAGAGGCGCGCGTTTGCCAGTGGCGGGATCAACTCGTTCCGCATGCACCGCGAGGTCGCCGGGCCGCCAGACCCAGAGCTCGCGTCCATCCGGACTCCAGCGCACCAGTTGATCGCGCGGACGCAACCCGCGCGCTGGCTGTGGCGGACCTCCGGCAACGGCGACGAGTACGAAGCTGTCTCGCACCTGCGCCGCGATGCGCGCGCCGTCGGGGGAGAGCGCCGCCTGGATGGTGCCTTCCGGCGTCACCGGCGCGAAGGTGCCGCCAGCGCTGTTCGCGATGTAGCATCGCACCGAATGGCCCGCTTGACTGCCGCACATGAAGACGCGCTGTTCATCGACGAACTGTCCGGCGAAGTAGGGTATCGTCTCGAACTGTCCCTGATCCAGCCGGCGTGCTTCTCCCGGCCCCGTGGGATAGATCATCAGCCGCGGGGGCACCGAGGGCACGATCGCGAGCACCGATTGCCCGTCGCGCGACAGTGCCAGCGGCATGCCGTCGCCGAGCCGCGCCGCCGGCGAACCGTCGGTCTTCCGCAGCAAGACGGTGTAGTTGATGCCCCCGGTCACGCCCTGATCGGCGAATGCAACCAGCTTGCCATCGGCGCTGATCACGGGAGTCTCCGAAATATCCAGCCAGCTCAGGTCCCGTTCATGATCCGGCTCGGGACCACCAACGAGCAAACGGTATGGCTGGTCATCGTGCGTGACCAGCCATCGGTTGCTGGCCGAGATGTCCTGCAGTGTGATGCCGCCAGCGCTGGCGAGTGCCAGCTGCAGGCGG
>JBDTQV010000261.1:0-3691 GCA_039932015.1 Gemmatimonadota bacterium
GTCTCGTGCGCGGAGCTCCAGGCACGAGACCACACTACCTGCAGTTCATGTTCCTTGTCCCACCAGATCGGGTCATGCCAAGAAGCCCTCTGCGTCTCTGCGGTAAAAAATCGCCCCGGAGCTCCGCATCATCGACCCGATTGCCGCGGCGGCTGCGCCGCCTCGCAACGACGCGTGTTGATACCCATCGGTCCCGAGCACCCTCCATGCCTCGAGGATTGCTTCAGCCCTCCAACCCCTTTATCATTCCGGGCTTATGTTTGACGAGCTGTCTGGTAAACTCACCGCCGCGCTCCAGAAACTCACGGGGCGGGGCGTGCTCACGGAAGATGCGGTCAAAGAGGGGCTGCGCGAGATTCGGCGCATTCTGCTCGAAGCCGATGTCAGCTTCGAGCTTACGCGCCAATTTCTCGAGCGGGTCCAGACTCGCGCTGTCGGTGCGCTGGCCCTGACCTCGGTCCGGCCGGGCCAGCAGATCGTCAAGATCGTGTACGACGAGCTGGTGGCCCTGCTCGGTGAGACACAGGCCCCGCTCGCCTTCTCGAACGTGCCGCCCACCATCATCCTGATGGTCGGCCTGCAGGGTTCGGGCAAGACGACCACCGCCGGAAAGCTCGCCCGCCGGCTCAAGGCCGAGCAGAAGGCGCCGTTTCTGATCGCCGCGGACGTGTATCGTCCCGCCGCCGCCGAACAGCTCGCGACGCTGGGACAGCAGACCGGTGTTGGCGTCTACACCGAGCCGGGCACCACCGATGTCGTGAAGCTGGTCCGGAACGGCATTGTCGCCGCCGGTCGCGACCGTGCCCGGACGGTGATCATCGATACCGCCGGCCGTCTGCAGATCGATGCCGAGATGATGGACGAGCTGAAGCGGCTCAAGGCGGCGGTGTCGCCCCACGAGATTCTGCTCGTCGCCGACGGCATGACCGGGCAGGACGCGGTCCGTATCGCGCAGGGGTTCCACGACGCACTCGGTGTCACCGGCGTCATCCTGACCAAGATGGACGGCGACGCGCGCGGAGGCGCCGCGCTCTCGATCTACGGTGTCACGAAGGCGCCGATCAAGTTCATCGGTGTCGGCGAAAAGCTCGATGCGCTCGAGCCGTTCTATCCGGACCGCCTGGCCGGTCGGATCCTGCAGCAGGGCGATGTGCTCTCGCTGGTGGAAAAGGCGCAGGGCGCGGTCGACGAGAAGGAAGCCGAGCGGCTCGCGAAAAAGGTCACCTCGAAGAAGGGGATGGACCTCGAGGACTTCCTCGGCGCGATGCGGCAGATGCAGAAGATGGGGCCGCTCAAGAACGTGCTCGGCATGTTGCCCGGGATCAATCCGGCGATGCTCAGCGCCGCCAAAGTGGACGACAAGAAGTTGAAGCACGTCGAGGCCATCGTGCTCTCGATGACGAAGAAGGAACGGGCCGATCCCGATCTGATCGACGGCAAGCGCCGTCTCCGGATCGCGAAGGGCTCTGGCCGCACGGTGCAGGAAGTGAATCAGTTGCTGTCGCAGTTCAAGCAGATGCAGAAGTTCATGAAGAGCGCGGGGAAGCCGGGGGGCATGGGTGGTTTGAAGATGCCGTTTGGCCGTGGGTTCCCCGGGTAACCCCGCACACACCAGGAAGAGTCATGGCAACCCGTATTCGTCTGCGCCGCGAAGGCCGGAAAAAGCTGCCCGTCTATCGCATCGTGGTCGCCGACAAGGAAGCGCCGCGCGACGGCCGCTTCATCGAGATCATCGGAACGTACAGCCCGAAGTCGGCCGACGACAAGCAGGTCACGGTCGACATCGAGAAGGCGCGTGCCTGGATGGCGAAGGGTGCCACGCCTTCCGACACTGTGCAATCGCTGCTGAAGAAGGCCGGCGTCTACCAGCCCGTCGCCGCTTCGTAAGATGGCGGGGACCCGCCACCTCGTGGTGGGGCGGCTGCGGAAGCCGCATGGGTTGAAGGGCGAGATCAACATCTTTCCGCTCACCAGCGAACCGGATACGGTGCTCGCGGTGGGCCAGGACGTGTGGATCGTCGGGCTGGACGCAGAGGAAGTAGGCGGGCCGTTCAAGATCGAGCGCTCGCGCGGCTATCACCGCGAGTGGCTGGTGAAGTTTCGCGGCATCGATCACCGCGATGCGTGGGAGCCATGGCGCGGCTTGTTCCTCGGCGCGCCGGCAAACACGCTGACGCCGCCTGACGGCGACGAAGTCTATCTGCACGAGCTCGAGGGATTTGCCGTCCGGCATCAGGATGGCACGAGCCTCGGCGTCGTGAGCGGAGTCTTCGAGCTCCCGTCGGGGCTGATGATCGAGGTGCAGGGACCGAAGCGCGAGTTCCTGCTGCCGTACAAGAAGGAGTTCGTGGTCGAGGTCGACCGTGCCGAGCGCCGGCTGATTGTTGCACCACCCGAGGGGCTGCTCGACGCGTGATCACGATCGACGTTGTGACGCTCTTCCCCGAGGTGATCGCGCCGTTCGTCTCCGCGAGCATACCGGGACGCGCGGCCGCAGCGGGACTGGTGGAGGTCCGCCTGGTGCAGCTGCGCGACTTCACGCACGACCGGCACCACACGGTGGACGACACGCCGTACGGCGGCGGTGCCGGGATGGTGCTCAAGCCGGAGCCGTTCTTCGAGGCGGTGGACACGCTCCGCCCCACCGGGCCGATCGTCCTGCTCTCGGCACGCGGACGGCGCTTCTCGCACGACGACGCGGTGCGCCTGAGTCTGGGAGAGCGGTTGACGCTCCTCTGTGGCCACTACAAGGACGTCGACCAGCGCGTGGCGGAAGGGCTTGCGACCGAAGAGCTGTCGGTGGGAGACTTCATTCTCTCGGGTGGCGAGCCGGCCGCGATCTGCATTCTGGACGCAGTGGTGCGGCTCCTGCCCGGCGCGCTGGGCGATCACGAGTCCGCCAGCGGCGATTCGCATTACGACGGGCTGCTGAGTCCGCCGAGCTACACGAGGCCGCCGGAGTATCGGGGGCTGGCGGTGCCCGACATACTGCGGTCGGGCAACCACGCGGCGATCGAGGCGTGGCGGGAGGAGCAGTCGGCGCGGCTCACCCGCGAGCGCCGGCCTGATTTGTGGGCACAGCACGAGACGATGCACCAGCCCTGAACGGGCATACTCACTGCAGGGGGTTACGATGGAGCGGTTGGCGGAAGCGGCCCGGACGGGCCTGCGCACGGACATGCCGGCGTTCGATCCGGGCGACACGGTCCGGGTGATGGTGCGGGTGAAGGAAGGCGAGAAGGAGCGGCTCCAGGCCTTCGAGGGCGTCTGCATCGCCAAGCGCGGCGGCGGCATCAGCGAGAACTTCACGGTCCGGAAGATCTCCGCCGGCGTCGGCGTCGAGCGCATCTTCCCCTTGCACAGCCCGATGATCGGCTCGGTCGACGTGGTGCGGCGCGGCCGCGTGCGTCGCGCGAAGCTGTACTACCTGCGTGCGCTGAGTGGTAAGGCCGCGCGCATCAAGGAGCGTCGCGAGAACTAGGCGATGGCGCCTCGTCGTCCCTCGTTCGCGCGCGAGCGCGAGGCCTGGGCGGAGTCGCATCTGCTCGTCGGTGTCGATGAAGTCGGCCGCGGGCCACTGGCAGGACCAGTGGTTGCCGCGGCCGTCGTCTTTCCGGCCCGGTGCCGCGGCGTCGCGGGTGTGCGCGACAGCAAGACGCTGCCGGCGCCGGCGCGCGAGCGGCTCGCGGCG
>JBDTQV010000262.1:0-3681 GCA_039932015.1 Gemmatimonadota bacterium
GCCGTCCGGATAGGTCTCGGCCAGCTGCGTCATGATCTGTTCGCGAATGGCGCGGACGGCGGCGGTCCGGCCGGCCTTGTCCTTCGCGTTGATCGCCTTGCCGACGGCGGCTTCACCGAGCTCACGTACCCGCGCCACGAGCGTGTCATCGACCGGCAGCTTCTTCCATCCGAGCTTCGTCGCCGGCGCCTTCGCAACCAGCTGATTTTCGAGTCCGACGAGTTCCTGAATGCCGCGCTGCGCGACCTTCAGCGCCTCGAGCATTTCCGCCTCGGAGACTTCGAGCGCGCCACCCTCGACCATGACGATCGAGTCGGCCGAGCCGCTCACGGTCAGGTCGATCATCGAGTGATCGAGCTGCTGGAACGTCGGATTCAGAATCCAGTTGCCGTCTACCCGTCCCACGCGCACTGCGGCGAGCGGCCCATTCCAGGGCACCGCCGAGAGGCTGAGCGCGGTGGACGCGGCGGTGACGCCGAGGACGTCGGCATCGTTCTCCTGGTCGGCGGAGAGCACCGTGACGAACACCTGCACTTCGTTCTTGAAGCCCTCGGGAAACAGCGGCCGGATCGAACGATCGATCAGACGGCTGGCCAGGATCTCCTTGTCCGACGGCCGGCCCTCACGCTTGAGGAACCCGCCCGGAATCTTGCCGGCAGCGTAGGTCTTTTCGCGATATTCGACGGTCAGCGGGAAGAACGGCAGCGTCGAGATGTTCGGCGAGACGGTCACTGCGGCGAGAACGATCGTGTCAGCGTAGCGTACGAGGGCGGAACCTGAGGCCTGCTTGGCCATCCGACCCGTCTCGAAGGAGAGCTGACGGCCGGCGAATTCTGTTTCGATCCGATGCACGGTCACAACCTTTTCTCTGTTTGGTTTCCGGTTTCTTTGCTGCTTCGTCCCTCAAAAACGGACAGGGCGCCCCGACGCATTCGGTCGGGGCGCCCTCGCTACGAATTCTGATCTAGTGACGGAGCCCGAGCTGTTCGATGAGCGTCCGGTACGTCGGCAGGTCGCTGCGCTTCAGGTAGGTCAGCAGGCGGCGCCGGGTGCCGACCATCTTGAGCAGGCCCTGGCGGCTGTGATGATCCTTCTTGTGCGTGCGGAAGTGGTCGGTGAGCGAGTTGATCCGCTCGGTGAGCAGCGCGATCTGGACCTTGGTCGATCCGGTATCAGTTTCGTGCTGCTGGTGCTTCGCCATCACTGCCGTCTTGTCGAGAATCATTCCACCCGTGTCCCGTTGCGGCCCTGCGGCCCGTTCAAAATGCCCTAAATCCACGTAGCTGCGGAAGATAACGTCGGCCTCCGCACTAGGCAACCCTGCCCCTCAGCCAGTCAGCAGCCGCCGGATATCGTTCCAGAAACTGAACACGATCAGGCACACGATCACGAGGGCACCGGCGTTGAGCACCACTGCCCGCATGCGAGGCGGCAGCTGTCGCCGGAGCGCGCCCTCCACCAGCAGGAGGAGGACAGTTCCTCCGTCGAGCAAAGGCACCGGGAGCAGATTGATCACGGCCAGATTGACCGAAATCAGCGCCATGAACTCGAGGAAGGTCTCGAGTCCCATGCGGGCGGACTGCGCCGCCATCTGACCGATCAGAATGGGACCGCCGACGGCGCTGCGTGACACCCTCCCCGTCACGAGGCCGCGAAGGGTTCGCACCATCTGATTGACCGTTCCGGTCGTCGCCTCCCACCCGGCGCGGATTGCCCCGCCTGCGGTGTAGGGGCGCCGCTCGAACTCGACCTTGTAGCCAATGCCGATCTGTCCCACGCGCCGGAGCCGCCCCGCCGAGTCCTTCACCTCCTGCGCGGCGGGCGTCACGGGCACGGCCCGCCGTCCCCCGGCCCGCCCGACTTCAATGCTGATCGGGACACCGGCCTTCGGCTCGATCAGCGCCACCAGCTCAGACCACTGTCGCACCGGAACACCGTCGATGGCCAGGACGGTGTCGCCCGGCTGCACTCCGGCCCCCGCCGCGGGCGTGCCGGCAACTACCTGTCCGATCACCGGCTCGCGGAGCGGCTCGATCGCCGTCGCGAGCCGCATGCGCTCTTCCAGGGCATCCGGGTGAATGCGCGCGATGAGCACGCGACCGTCCGCGAGCGCCACGGGAATGCTGTCCGCCGGATAGTCGCGGAGGCCGAACGCAACATCGCTCCACGATGCGACCGGCTTGTCGCCAATGCGCACGATGCGGTCGCCGGTGCGAAGCGCCGCAAACGATGCGGCCCCCGCGGGAAGCACGGTCGAGTCGACACGCCCCACCGTGGTGACGGTATCGAGGGGCTCGCCTACCTTTGCCGCGACCGCCGTGTAGATGCCAAACGCGAACAATGCATTCATCGTGACGCCGGCCAGCAACACGATCAGCCGTTGCCAGAGCGGCTTCGCCTCGAACGTGCGCTCGTACGGAACCGCCGGTGACTGCACGGCGCCGCCTTCGATCGAGTCGAGTGCCCCGCCCTCCTCGGCCGTCGCCATCTTCACATAGCCGCCGAGCGGCAGCCATGACACGCAGTACTCGGTCTCACCGCGGCGGAACGTCAGCCACTTGATGGGCGACCCCCACCCGAACGAGAAGCGATAGACGTAAATCCCCACCGCCTTGGCGGCGAGGAAGTGACCGGCCTCGTGCACGAAGATCAGCACGCCGAGTACGATGATGAACGGGCCAAAACTGTAAAGGATGTTCACGACAGCTCCTCATGCGTGCGCCGGCGCGCCCAACGGTCGGCGGCGCGGACTACTTCGAGCTCCTGCGCCGGTTCGACGTTGTGCGCATCCAGCACGCGCTCGATGACTTCACTGATGCACCCGAATGGAATGCGTCCGGCTAGAAATGCGGCGACGGCCTCTTCGTTCGCGGCATTGAACACGGCCGGCGCGGTGCCGCCCCGGCGTCCCGCGGCAACGCCCGAATGGAACGCGCGAAACACGCCGTCGCGGATCGGCTCGAACGTGAGCGGGCCGGCCGCCACCGGATCGAACCGCCGAACGCCGGTGTCCGACAGACGGCCCGGATGCGTGAGCGCGTAGAGAATCGGCAGCTCCATCGACGGAAACCCGAGCTGCGCCATCACGCTCCCATCACAGAATTCGACAAACGCGTGCACGATGCTCTGCGGATGCACTACCGCATCGAGCGAATCGTAGCCGAGGCCGAACAGGTGGTGCGCCTCGATCAGCTCGAGCGCCTTGTTGGCGAGCGTCGCGCTGTCGACCGAGATCTTCCGGCCCATCCGCCAGGTCGGATGATTGAGTGCCTCATCCACCGTAGCGGCGGCCACACGCCCCGGCTCCCAGTCGCGGAACGGTCCGCCGGACGCGGTGAGAGTCAACCGGCAGAGTGTTGACTCGCGCCCGGTGACGCACTGCAGCACCGCGCTGTGCTCGGAGTCCACCGGCACGATCTCGCCTCCGCCCTCGCGCGCCGCATCCGCCATCAGCTCGCCCGCCATCACGAGCGATTCCTTGTTGGCGAGGGCGACGCGCTTGCCGGCGCGGAGCGCCGCGAGCGTCGCATCGAGTCCCGCCGCACCGACCACCGCATTCACCACGATGTCGGCGTCCGGATGGGTGGCCGCCGTGACGAGCACCTCCGAGCCGTATGGCAATCCATCGCTCGGCGTTCCGCAGGCGAGGCCGGCGAACCCCGGCTTCCACTCGGCAATCTG
>JBDTQV010000263.1:0-3681 GCA_039932015.1 Gemmatimonadota bacterium
CTCGGATCCGAGATTTCGTCGGACCCGACGGGCGCGAGCGCGAGTTCAATGCGGTCGTGGCCGTGGCATTGCGCATCGGGAATGCTGGTGGCCCAGCCGGCGTGGCCGGGCCTGGTGGCGAGATCGCCGCGCGAAAGCTCTCCGATGCTCCGAAGTAGCGTCACTCGAAATGCGTCGCCGTTCCACTGGTACTCGAAGAATCCGGGCGCGAGTATGGCGAGCCCGCCACGAGCGCCGCCCACCGCGACGAACCGGTGCGCCGGCGCGGTGCTCACGACCGTTTCGGCTGGACAATCGGCCGTGCCGACGTCCACAGGCTTCCGTGTCACTGCACCGAACGGCGCGCCGGCGACCGCGGCGGTGGCGGCCGTTGTGCCATCGTCCGCTACCGGAATCCGCGCGCGAAGGCGGCGATCGCTGGCGCGGTTGTCGAGGTCGATCACGCAGCGAACGAACCCGTCGCCCGCATGAAGCGATACCCGCAATCGCACGGACACATCGGCGGCCGCATATCGCGCCTCGAGGATACCCACAAGCGGCCCGCTCGCAATCTCGCGTACGATTACGCGCGACGGATTGATGCCGGCCGCATCTTTCCCAGCAGACGCGAACGTATACGCGTCGCCAAGATCCGGCTCGCTCTCGAGGGCGAGAAGGCCTCCGTAGCGGCGGCCGTTCGCCAGATTGACCAGCGTGAGTGTGCCGTTGGCGTCGATCGTCACGCGAATCAGCTCGTTGGCGAGCGTCCGCCCCCCGGCCGCGACCACCGCGCCCCGCGCTGCCGCCGTCGTCGGCTCGGTGGGCTCGATCAGCGCAATGCCGAGCCCATCGATCGGTGGCGAACGGAACGCGACACGCACCTGATCAACTTCGTCGAGGTCGGGGTAATGCCGCGGCGCGTCGACGCGCTCGAGCGCCACGCGCCGCTCCAGCATCTGAACCGGCAGCGTAGAACCGTCCGTCCAGCGTAAGGCAAACGGGCGCAGGCCCGGCCCCTCCGCGGGCATCCTCCCCGAGGGCGGCCCCACCAGCACATCGCGCCGAAACCATGACAGCTCCGCAACGACAACGCCACCGCGGCGGCGCGCCGCCCCGTTCCACAGCACGAGCGCCGGATTTGTTTCCGCCTTGCGCGCCCGCGCCGCATCGCGATCGTGCCCGATCAGGTCATCGATCGCCGAGTGCGCGACCGATGTCGAGATCGCACGCGCCGCCGTCAGCCGCCCTTCGACCTCGGCGATGACCGCATCGGCGGCGCACCCGGCGATCGCGTCATGAAAGTGTCCCTGTACCACCTGCCGCCAGGCGAGCGTGAGCAGTGGCCGGCGATCGGCACCGCCGGCGCGGCGCGCCAGCGCCGCGAGCGGCTCCGCGAATCGCTCGAGACCGAGCTCCACCCGTGCGTTCCGTCGCTTGAGCGGCGCACGCGTGCCGTGCACCCCCTGCAGCGTCCAGGTGTAGCCGTACGAGCGGCGCAGCTCCCCTTCGATCGTCGCGAGACCGCGCGCATCCTCGCGCGCGGCCGCGAGCATTTCATCGAGACGCGACACGCGCACCTCATGCGCCGGTTCGATGGATGCCAGCGCGGCACGGAGCCGGCCAATCGCCGGATGGGCCGCATGGTGATCCGCACCCACGAACACCGCGACATGCCGGGAGGCCGCACGCGAAACGAGTGCGTTACGCACCGCCGCCCACTCGCGAGCGAGCGGTGCCGGTTCGGCCGGCAGCGCGGCACCGATTTCGTACCCCGCCGGCGGCAGGTGATAAACCGTGACCATCGCGCCGTCCGGCGCGCGCCAGCGAAACAGATCGCGGTCGTGCGCAATCCCGCGCCAGAGTGCGCCAAACTCGATGCCGAACTCACGCGCGAGCGATGGCCATGCCGCTGGATGCCCAAACGCATCCGGCGAGTAGAGCACGTCGCTCCGCCGGCCGAGCGCGCGCGCCTGGGCTGACCCAATCAGCAGATTCCGAATCAGCGATTCAGCGGATGGAATGATTTCGTCGGCGAGGACGTACCACGGCCCGACCTGCAGCCGCCCGGCACGCACCAGCGCCTCGACCGCAGGCCGACGCTCCGGCCGCGCATCGAAGTAGTCCTCGAGATGAACGGTCTGACCGTCGAGCAGGAACGTCGTGAATCCCGGATCAGACTCGAGCCGCGCGAGAAGATCGTCGAGCATCGGCACCAGCCGCGCGACGAACCCGGCGCGCGGCAGGTACCACTCACGATCCCAATGAGTGTGGGGAATCAGATGGAAGACGAGCGAGTCGCTCATCCCGGCGTCAGTACGATGGCGGATCGCTGGCGGGGAATGATTCGAACGACGCCTCGTCCAGCTGATCCTGCGTATGCGCCTCGCTCGCCGCCTGGCCCGCGGCCGGCCCACCCGAAATCGCCACCGGCTTCTCCCGCCCGCGCAGCAGTTGGCGCAGCACGTACTGGAGAATGCCGCCGTGCCGGTAGTAGAGCACTTCCTGCGGCGTGTCGATGCGCACGATCGCGCGGAAGCACACTTCGCTTCCATCGTCCCGGCGCGCCTTCACCTCGACATCGCGCCCACCCGCGAAGCCGGTCGCGATACGGCGCGACAGACCGGTCACATCGAACGTCTCGTGACCGGTAAGGCCAAGACTGGCGACGTTTTGATCGGCCTGGAACTGGAGCGGGAGGATGCCCATCCCCACCAGGTTCGACCGATGAATCCGCTCGTAGCTTTCCGCAACGACGAAGCGGATCCCCTGCAGCGACGGCCCCTTGGCGGCCCAGTCGCGGCTCGACCCGGAGCCGTATTCCTTGCCGGCAAGCACGACGAGTGGCGTCTCGTCCCGGTGATAGCGCACCGCCGCATCGAAGATCGTCATCACTTCGCCGGTCGGCAGGTAGGTCGTGTAGCCACCTTCGGTGCCCGGCGCGAGCTGGTTGCGAATACGCGTGTTCGCGAACGTACCCCGCACCATCACGGCGTGATTGCCGCGGCGTGAGCCGTACGAATTGAAGTCCCGCGCCTCGACGCCGTGCTCGTTGAGGTAACGGCCCGCCGGCGAATCGCGACGAATGCTCCCGGCCGGAGAGATGTGGTCCGTCGTGACGCTGTCGCCCAGCACTGCGATCGCACGCGCGCCGCTGATCTCGGAGACGTGCTCTGGCGCTTCGCGCGGCATGTTGTCGAAGTAGGGCGGACGGCGCACGTACGTCGAGCGCTGGTCCCAGGTGAATCGATCGCCTTCGGGAATGGCGATGGCGCGCCACCGTTCGTCGCCTTCGAACACGCTCGCATACGTATCACGATACATCTCGGAGCGAATCGCGCCTTCGAGCAGCTCCTCGATTTCGTGGCGCGTGGGCCAGATGTCACGCAGAAAGACCGGCTTCCCATTGCGTGCGTGACCCAGCGGCTCGGTTGTCAGGTCAATGTCGATGCGGCCCGCGAGTGCGAATGCCACGACCAGCGGCGGTGACATCAGATAATTCGCGCGGACGTCTGAGTTGATCCGCCCCTCAAAGTTGCGATTGCCGGAGAGCACCGCGGCCGCAACGAGCTTCCGATCCTGAATCGCCTGCGAGATGTCCTCCGGCAGCGGTCCCGAGTTGCCGATGCAGGTGGTGCAGCCGTAGCCGACGAGCTGGAAGCCGAGCTCGTCGAGATACGGCGTGAGCCCGGCCGCCTCGTAGTA
>JBDTQV010000264.1:0-3673 GCA_039932015.1 Gemmatimonadota bacterium
GAGTCCGTTGCTGAAGGCACTCAGCCGCCGCTGGCTGGCATGGTCGAGATGATCGAGACGATGGCCATGACCTCAGTCCGTGGCGCCCCGCTCGCCCACTGCGGCTCGAAAGATCGTCGGATCGTCGTTGTCAGGGCCCGAGAGACTTGACCCTATGCCATGGTATAAGGTGTATCCTGCCGTACCGCTAGCGAGGGGACCCATGACGATCGGTGAGATCGCCGCGCAGGCACGGGCTCGCGCGCCGGAACATCAAGAGGCGCTGGGGTCCGGCCCCGATGTGGCGCCCCTGAGTTCACAGTTTCGACTACCGCGCCGCGAGGTCCTGCATGTAAGGCGTGACGTTGCCCGCGATGACGCCGAACTCGCCCTCGCTCAGGGGCAGTCGTCGGAACGCCCCCCACCCTGCGCGGGGGTAGGCGAATGGGTTCACAGCGGCATCCGAGCCGTACAACATGCGCGCGAGGCCGACCTGGCGGACGCGGGCCGCGATCTGTTGCAGCTCAACAGGCGTCATTTCGGGCTGGACTACCGCCGTCGCGTCGAACCACACGTTCTTCATGCGCCGATCGCGCCTCGCGATCGCGTCAACGAACACGCTCAGCGCCGAGTCTGTCGTGGCCTCATACCCTCCCCCTCCGGCAAGATGCGCGATCTGCACCGGCACGTCGGGGGCGGCCGGCAGGAGTTCATTCAGAAATACACGTGCCTCGACCGCACCGTACTTGCGTTGTTTGTCGAACGACGTCCGCAGATGCACCACGATGGCCATCCGATAGGCATTCGCAGCTTCGAAGACCTTCCGGACCTGCGCGACGTTCTCGGGATTGTCGAGGTCGACGTCAGAATTGCCGAAATGCAGCTTTAGACCACGCTGCAGCATTGGATCTCTGCTGCAACGGGCCAACTCTTCGAGCGCATAGGGCTTCAGCGGATTGAAGCTGCAGAACGCACGCAGCCGGTTCGGATACTGCGCCGCTTGCTGCGCCGTCCAGTCGTTCTCCGCCTTGACGTGTTCGTATTCGTTCTCGACAGGCGTCCGGCTTGCCTTGCCCCATGTGTACGCCACCGACAGCACGAGCGCGTGCTGAATGCCCGCGGAATCGAGCAGGGCAATAATGTCGCGCGCACTGATCCCCTGCGAATTCGGATTGCCCGTGACGAGCGCCGCCGCGGCGGGACTGAAAAGATGCTGGTGATAATCGACGATCACCAGCGTCTGAGGAGCGATACGACCTACGCCGCATGACCCGGCCAGGAGCGCGGTAAGCAGCGCGGCGACGCGACGAGCCGCGATGAGAGCTTTCATTGGTGACCCCCCGCAACGTGAGGTTCGAACTGAATCTGCGGAAGGCTGATGGTCGTGTCCCGCAGGCTGCCTCCCATGAAAAACTCTGTGATGAGCCGTCTCACCTGTGGGTCATCGGCCAGATTGTCGTGCGCGCCACCGACGACTCTGATCAGAGCGCCGTGCCTAAGGCCGCGCAGCACGTCCACGACGCCGACCGTATCGGCAACACGAGCCGTTTGATGCACCACGTTACCTCGCGTGCGTTCCCTCTCCGTGACCTGCCTTCGGGCACCGATGCCGCGCGGCGCGTTCACGGAACGAGTGGCAGATGCTATAAGAACCGTCCGAAGCAACATCGCAGGCGATCGGCCATCGCGCGCCGATTCGACTGCAAATTTATCGCCGCAAGCGGTTATGGTTGACCACTATTCAGCTCGGCCGGCAGGGCGGCAACCAAAGCCCGCCCGACACCCCGCCGCTGCGACGCCGGGTCGACGGACCATCCCTTCAGCGCCACCACCCACGTCGTGTCGCGCCCATCCCCGCTGACATCACGAGTCTTACCCCCTCACGCAATAGGTGGTAGTCTGGCTTATCCACCCGGGTCGATCCTGATGCCACGGAGCACCGCGATACACCCATCCCTTCATGACGAGAGACCTCACATGTTCCGATCCCACCGTCCGAATGCTTGCCTGGGCCTTGTCGTGCTGCTTGGCGCGTGTGCCAGGCAGGTTCCGCTTCCGCTCGTGGAAGTAAGCGGCGCCTGCGGCGACGCGTTCCAGGGGCGTATCTGCACCTGGGCGCACACGAAGGCGGGCAATCTGATCGACGCCGGCGCGACCATCCCCATTGCCAGCATCGACAACGCCCCCGCCGACGCGGTGATGTCGTGGCCGCCCGCGCCGACGGCCGCGCTGCCCATGCCGGCCACGGCTTCGGCGCGGACCGGCCTGAGGGAGTTCACATTCTTGTGGGAGGCGACGGGGCATCCGCCGGCGCCGTTCCTCACTCCGCATTTCGACTTCCATTTTTACCTCATCTCGCAGGCGGAGCGCATTGCCATCACCTGCGCCGACCGGACCAAGCCAGCGGCGCTCCCAGCCGACTATAGCCTGCCGGATATGGCGCTGCCACCGGACATGGCCCGGATGACCGGGGTGGACACGCTCGTCGGCGTCTGCGTGCCCCGCATGGGAATGCACTCGGTGCCGACCGGCACGCTGACGGGCACCGCCATTTTCCGCGGGTCCGTCGTCGTGGGCTACTACAAGGGCAAGCCGATTTTCATCGAGCCGATGATCGCGCGCGCGATGCTGGCGGAGAAGAAGTCGTTTGACCTCCCCATTCCGACGATTCCGGGAACGGCTGGGCCTTATCCGCGCACCTTCCACGCGACCTGGGATGACGCCCAGCAGGTCTACTACTTCACCTTCTCGGATTTCGCGACTTGACTCCTGGTATTCCCGTCACCGCGGCACCACCGGCAGCGTCACGTGCGACGGGTGCGCGGCCTCGTGCAGCAGGCGCTGATGCGCCACCACCTAGGTCGTGTCGCGCTCGTCACTGCCGTCGGTGTTGCGGCTGCGGTCGTACCTGGGGAAGGAGCGCCGACGATACGGTCACCCGCAACCAGTGCCCCGGCCCGGAACCGCGCCCGCGCGACGCCGTCCTGCTCACCGATCGGGGTAGCCGAGCGCTGGGCCGAATTCCTGCGGCGCATCTATAGAAGTGGACCCGCTCACCGGTCCGGCCTGTGGCGGCGCGCAGAGATCGCGCACCACAGCGGGATTCACCCAAGCCAACTCGACACTCGCGTGCCCGCGTAGCGTCGGGGTGACGCCGTGCACCTGGCCAGCACCGGGCGATTTCGCTTTCCGTTTCGGGGGGGTGTCATGACGCATCGCAGGCGGGTGGCGGGCCAGTCGCCCAGGCTCCCCGGTTGGGTGACCGGCGCGCTCGGCGCCGGCGCACTCGCGCTGCTCGTCTGGCTCGAACATCGCCGTGGCCTGCGCCAGCCGGTCGAAGCGACGCCGCGGCGGCAGGTGCGCAATCTTGGCGTCGCCGCGGTGAGCGCCGCGGTGCTTCAGGTGGCGGATCGGCCGTTCACCCGTCCGCTCGCTGCGCTGGTGGTGCGGCGCCGCTGGGGACTGCTGCAGTGGATCCGGCTGCCGCGCTGGCTGGAGGTGACGCTCGCGGTCATTCTGCTGGACTACACGCTGTACCTGTGGCACGTGCTGACGCATCGGGTCCCGGCGCTCTGGCGGTTTCACATGGTGCATCACGCCGACCTCGACCTCGACGCAACGACCGCCCTCCGCTTCCACTTCGGCGAGCTCGCGATCTCGGTGCCGTGGCGCGCCGGACAGATCGCGTTGATCG
>JBDTQV010000265.1:0-3637 GCA_039932015.1 Gemmatimonadota bacterium
GGGAGGCGCATCGAAGGATGCAGGCGATCGTCGAGCAAGGGGCGGATCCGCATGCCGAGTGCACGCTCCTCGCGCCGTATGGACAGCGTTCCTCCACAGTGTCAGCCGTTCGCCTGCCCGCCGGTCGATCGGCCCAGGATGTCGTCGCCGCAATGGCCGGACGTGGCTGGTCAGTCGCCACCGGCCTTCCGCCGCTGGAGGATACGGTCATACGAATTGGTCACATGGGTGATGCGGATTCAGGCGCACTCGGGGCAATGTTGCAGGACCTCGGAAAAGTGGTTGGGCAAGTGTGACGCGCCCCACAGCAGCGCGGTTTCGTCACCCTATCTTGCGTGCAGTGAGAGTGGCAAGCCGGTAGCGATTTGCGAGACATCCGATCTATCCCTGGGCCCCCCCGGCTCTGCGGCCGGATGAGTCACCGCAACGCCACTCGCACTGCATTTCCTCAAATATCCCCTCTGATCAATATCTCGCGGGAACGGGCAATTGCCCGTTCCACCCGCCTTTGAGGTACATGGGCAGATCTGCCCCCCCCGGGAAGAACGTGCGCAACGAAGAAATCGGCGAAACGCCCGGCGAAAAAAGTCGGCGACGCGCTGCAGCCGCTAGCGCCGCGCCGGCGGCTCCGACATCCAGAGAAACGCCGCAGCGCTGACGAAGATCGCAAGGAGCAATACCCCAGGAATGCGCGCGGTCGGCCGCGCCGTCCGATCGCCTCGCCCCGCGCTCTCGCGCCCAAACGCCATGCGCGACGTTGTAGCGCGCCGTCGCCGCGCTGCCTGCCAGGCCTTCCACTCGCCGCGACCACGCACGTCGAACGCCGCCGCCCCAACGCCGCCGCCGATCCGGTGCCAGCCGTTGTCGCGCGGCCAGAACCGAGCGGCCCAGCGTTCGGCGACGAGGCGATCCTGTGCGAGGAATATGCTGTCCTGTTGGCCGTCCGGTGCAACGACGACGGTCGGCTCTGCGGCCGCGGTGCCGACGTGTCGCAATTCCAACGGCTCGTCGGCCAGTATCGGGCCGGCCGCGCCAATCTCCCACGATGCCGTATCCGGCCGTGCGACTCGGCCGATGAGGAGCCGCCAGTAGTCGGCGAAGCGGTCTGACGCACCGGCGAGTTGCCAGCGCGATGGCGACGCGATAATGGTGAGCGCGACCGCGCCCGCGCCTGAGGGCTTCCATGCAGCGAGCAGAACTCCCGCCGTATCGCGGACGAGTGGTCGGGCGCTGCTGGCCATCAGCCGCACGGGTTCCACCGGCACCGGTGTCGCCGGCGCTTGTTCGTCCCACACCGGCCTCGCGACGCGCGGTGTCGCCGTACCGATGCTTGTGAGGGTAAATCCGGCCAGCACGCCCCGCTGGACGATGCGCGCACCCGCCGCATCTCCCCGCACGACTAGCCCGAGCCCGTGCTCCCTTACCGCAATCTCGAGTGCGGCGCGATCGGCCGCGCCGAGTGTTTCAAGTGCGGCGCCGTCCGCGACGATCACATCGTACTCGCCAAGCACCCGTGCCGACAACGCGCGAAGGTCTATGGCGGGCCGGTTCACATGCAGCGTACGATATCGCCCGCGGCTGATCGTCGTCCGGACAGAAACGGCCCCTCCGCTCCGCGCTGTCCACTCCCGCAGGTACTTCGTCTCGAAGGACGGTGCCCCGTCGAGCACGAGCATGCGCGGCGGAGTTTGCCGCCGCACTTCGACGCCGAGCGTCTCGGCGGCAATCAAATGATCTCCGCGGCGCAACCCGAGGGTGTATCGCGCCAACCCATCGGTTCGCGGCCGAGCACTCAGCGCGAACGTCGAATCCCGGATGGTCAGGCGCACTGAATCCACCGGGCCGGCCGGGTCATCGAGCCGGAGAATGTCCCCCTCGGCGCCCCCGCCGATGGTACCGGCGACGTGCAGTCGGTCGCCGAGCGCGATCCGCCGCGTCCAGTTTGCGTCGAGGAGCCCTGACGGAAGCATTCCCGTCGTGAACGCGACCGGAACCTGGCCAAGTGCGTCGAGCTCCGCTTCACCGAGCCCCCAGCCGGCGATCGCAATCGACGTCGCGCTTCCGCCGCGCACCAGGCCGGCCACGTCCGGAACGCGAGTTGCCCGCGATCCGAATCGCCGTGCATCGCCTGCTTCGTCGAGGACGGCGATCCGTGCATGCAGCGAATCTGCGAGGCTGTTGGCCAGTGCGGGTGTCGCACCCTCCGTCACCAGTACCACCGGCCCAGGCGCTACCTGCTGCGCGAGCGGCGGCAATGCGAGCCCGGCGAGTGCGACGACCGCCAGCACCGCAGCGCACACGCGTCCGAGCCGCCGTCCAGAGTCGGGCCGCCGCCACTCGAGCCACCCGAGCAGCACCGCGCCCCCGAGCGCTGCCCCGGCGAGTGCAAGGCTCACCGGCCGCCCTTCGTCCCGGCGCCACGCTCGCCACGCGCCGTCCGCTCGAAGTATGAGCGGGCCAACGCACCGGCGCCGGCACCGGTGCGCTCCGCTCGGGGCCGGATTGGCGCTGCGGGGAGCGCCAGCCAGAGACCGCGAATGACGCGATCAGCACAACCGGGGCACGCCCGGCGCGCCCGAGCGCGGTCCGAGAGTACCCGCACCGCGCGCAACGTTTCCAGATGGCGTGCGTCGCCGGCTGCTAGTGGCGCGAGTTCCGCCTCCGCCGCGGCCAGTGCCGCCAGTGCCGTTGCGTCCAGCGACTCCCCATGCGCTGACTGCAGCGCCGCAATCGCGCTCCGCACGGCCGGGAGCAGCACCGCATCGGCGGCGGAGTCGCGGGCGACATGGCTGGCGATCGCGTCGAGCTTCCCGCTTAGACGGGTTCGAGATGGATCCAGCGGTGTTGGTTCAATGCCGGTGCGCTGCACGTACACGCGGGCGTCCTGCTGCATCGCCTTCAGCGCCTCGAGCGCGCGGTATTCATACGGAAGTGCCTCCGCCGGCCGATACGTCCGGAGCCTCAGCTCCGCTTCCCACATCTCGGCGAGTGCCGCCTTCAGCTTTGCCTTGACCGAGGCGGCGAGCAGCGTCGCGTTCTCCGCCATGTCGTGCTGGTGCACCTCGGTGCCGTCCGAGCCCGTCTCGGTCTCGTCGCCGACGAGTGCGCCATAACGGCCGCGCAGCAGTCCCTGATCCATGCCGATGTTGTTCGCGCGGTCACGAAACGCCTGCAGCGCGATGCGCGGCCGATCGGCGATCAGCCGCTCGGTGTCGATGATGATCTGGCGCTGGCTGCGGAAATATTCCGGCGCGAGCCGGATCGCCATTCCGGTGAGGCCCGCCAGCGCAACGCGCGCAGTGTCCGTGATCGACAGAAACACTGTCTCCGAGCGCCCGACGTTTGGCGCCGGTGCCCGGCGATCGGTTGCTTCGGCATGGAAATACAGCTCGTCGCCCGGCTTGAGCCCGAGCGCGCCGAGGTCGAGCGTCGTGCGCAGCGTGATGCCGTGCGCCGGACCGGCGCGCGCCCCCGCACTCGAAAGCGGAAAGATCTGCTCCCGGAACTTCACTGCTTCACCCTCGCCGGACGTCAGCGTGGCGACGAGTCGCGCGCTGCCGACGCCGTAATCGTCGCCCGCCGCGACCTCCACGCCCACGCGCAGCTCACCGCCCGGTACGAGCTCCGTCCGTTCGCG
>JBDTQV010000266.1:0-3634 GCA_039932015.1 Gemmatimonadota bacterium
TTCGACGCGTTGTGCGCAGCGATCCGCCGAGGTACGTCGGTCGAGACCCCGGTGTAGAGGCTGCCGTCCCGGCAGCGCGCGATATAGACGAACCACGGCATTGCACCAATATGCTATATTCGGCCTTCGCTTTCGACATTTCATTCGCCGCATTGACGAGGTGTGATGCACGCCGACGCGACCTCAGGAGGGTCCGGCGCCACCGCGCCTGCTCCCCGACGGCCCGCCAAGTCGCTCCCTGATCAGCGCACGCTGCTGTCGTGGCTTTTTGCCGGCCGGCTCGTGCTCGCCCTGGCGATGCTCATTGGCGCCGGGCTCGTGTCGACGCAGGCACCGGACACCGCGTTCAAGGTCGTGACCGGCGTGCTCGTGGCGTTCGCGCTCACGACGTTCAGCGCGTGGATCGTCTTCATCCGCCGTGCCGAGATCAGCGGGCTGTTCCTGCCGCTGCAGGCGGCGATCGATCTCGGACTCGCCACTCTGCTGGTGTCGTTCCTGGGCCCGAGCCCCACGATCGCGCCGGCAATCTACGTCCTCATCATCGCCGCGTACGCGGTGCTCATGCCGCTCCGCTCCGGCGTCATCACCGCCATCGTCGCGTCGGCGGTGTATGCCTTCGGCGCGATCCAGTATCTGCCGGGCGGGGCAGGGCTGCCGTTCTGGGCGCAGCTGGTGGTGTTCAACATCGTCTTTGCTGTCGTCGCGTTTCTGGGGCATCGACTGCGCGAGGCCGGGATGGAGCAGGCGACTTTGGAGACCGAGCTCCAGCGCGTCCGCCTCGAGGCCGACGACATTCTCCGCAACATTCGCTCGGGCGTGCTGACTGTCGATCCGCTCGGCCGCCTCGCGTTCATCAATCCGACCGCTGCGCGACTCCTGGAGCTCGATGGCGATGCCCTCATCGGGCAGCCGGTGCTCGATCAGCTTAAGCTTCGTTCGTCGGAGCTGTGGGCGGCGGTCGTGTCCGGCATCCGGAGCAACCGCAAGGTGAGCCGGGGCGAAGGCACGGTCGTGCACGAGTCGGGTGCCATGTTTCCCATCGGGCTCGGCACCACCACATTCCGGCAGGAGGGGCAGGACACTCCCTCCGTCACGGCGATCTTCACCGACATCTCGGACAGCAAGCAGCTGCAGGAGCTGCATCTGCGCGCGGAGCGGCTGGAGGCCGTCGCGGCGCTCAGCGCGTCGCTGGCGCACGAGATCCGGAACCCGCTTGCGTCGATCCGGAGCTCGGTCGAGCAGCTCGCGCGGGGCCGCCATGCCGGGGAGGACGAACGCGTGCTCGCCGGGCTGATCGTCCGCGAGAGCGATCGGCTCAGTCGTATTCTGGGCGAGTTCCTCGACTTCTCACGGGTACGCGCGACGCGGGCCGAGCCCGTCGACCTGCATGCAGTGGCAACGGCGGCGGTGCGGCTGGTGAGGGAGCATCCTGACTGCCGTCCGGATACGACGCTCAAGGTAGAAGGCGCCCGAACCGTGCTCGAGGGCGACGAGGATCTGATTCATCGGACCCTCCTCAATCTCGTGCTCAATGCGGCACAGGCCGCGCGCGGCCCCGTCGCGATCACGGTCTCGATTGCGGCGGTCGCCGAGGGCGAACTTCCGCCGGGCAGCGACATCGAGCACGGCGTTCGGCTCGTCGTGCGGGACAATGGCCCCGGCATTCCCGAGGAAATCAGGGAGCATCTTTTCGAGCCGTTCGTCAGCGCGCGTCCCGGTGGCAGCGGCCTTGGCCTCGCCATCGTACAGCGCGCGGTCGAGGCGCATCGCGGTCTCGTCTTGGTCGATTCCGCTCCTGGAGCGGGCACAACCTTCACCATCTACTTGCCGGCCGCAGCCGTGCCGCAGGGTATCGCATGAGCCAGAAACCGTCCGTGCTGGTCGTCGATGACGAGTCGGGGATTCTCGACACGCTCCGCATTCTGCTTCGGAACGAAGGGTTCGAGGTCACCACCGCGCAGGGCGGCAAGGCCGGACTCGAGCAGATCCGCGGGGGTACGCACGACATCATCCTTTCCGACGTGAAAATGCCGGGCGTTACGGGGATCGACATCCTCGCCGCCGCCAAGGAACAGGACATGATGACGCCGGTCATCCTGATGACGGCGCAGGCCTCGCTGCAGAGCGCAATCGGCGCCGTCAACTCCGGTGCCTACTACTATATCCAGAAGCCGTTCTCCAACGACGAGCTCGTCGCCATTCTCAGGCGCGCCTGCGAATACCGGGCGGTGCGGGTCGAGAACAAGCAGCTGAAGCAGGAGATCCGGCGGAAGGACAAGAGCGGTGTCAGCCGCCCCATCGGCAAGTCCAAGCGGTTCATCGACGTGCTGAAGCTGGCCGAGCATGTGTCGCCCACCGATTCGACCGTGCTCATCCAGGGCGAGAGCGGCACCGGCAAGGAGGTCGTGGCGCGCTACATCCACAACCTTTCGACCCGTGCCGACGGGCCGTTCATGTCGATCAACTGCGGCGCGTTGCCGGAGAACCTGCTCGAAAGCGAGCTGTTCGGACACGTGAAGGGCAGCTTTACCGGCGCCGTGCGCGACAAGCAGGGCCTCTTCGCCGCCGCGCGCGGGGGCACGTTCTTCCTGGATGAAGTGGGCGAGATGCCACCCTCACTTCAGGTGAAGCTGCTCCGCGTGCTGCAGGAGCGCGAAGTAATTCCGGTCGGCGCGACCGAGTCGATTCCGGTCGACGTCCGGATCGTCGCAGCCACCAATCGAGACCTCGAGGAGGAAATCCGGCGCGGCAACTTCCGCTCCGACCTCTTTTACCGGCTCAACGTGATCGCGCTCAATCTCCCGCCGCTTCGCGATCGTCGCGACGATCTGCTGCTGCTCATCGAGAACTTTCTTCAGCAGATGGCGACGGAGAACGGTGAGGAGATGAAGGCCCTGGCATCCGAGGCGCTCGACGCGGTGATGGTGTACGAATGGCCCGGCAACGTGCGTGAGCTGGAGAATGCGCTCGAGCACGCCAATGTGCTCACCCGCGGCACGCTGATCGACGTTGCGGCACTGCCCGAGCGGATCACCCGCCGGCGCAAGGAGCCGCTGGTCGCGGAGCGCTCGTTCCGCAATCCGACCCTCGACGTGATCGAGCGCGCCTACATCATGTGGGTGCTGCAGGTTGAAGGCGGGAACAAGACGCGCGCGGCCGAGGTGCTGGGGATCGACCCGTCCACACTGTACCGGAAGCTGAGCCGGTATGAGGAGCAGGTGATCGAGGCGGCGGCGCCAGCGCGGGTGTAACCCCACGCGGCCCGCAGCGTATGATATGAAGGGCGGCCGGTGTGGCCGCCCTTTTCCATTTCCGCACCGCACCGCACCGCGCTGCCCGAATCCGATCCGCTGCAACTCGTTGCGCCTTCCTAGCGTGCAGCGCGTCCGGCGCCAAAGCCGTCTTGCAGAATCCGGCTGAATATTCACGTGATGGCATGCCGCATGGCCTTGCGCGATGGCAGGTAAGTCCTACCTCCGCAACGCATTGCCGCACGGTGGCCGACGGTGGCATACCGATTGCCTTCCCATGGCGCCGGGCTTGGAAGGGTAGTGCACGAGAAACCTCGGCTGTGAACACACACTCAGGAGAATGGGCAATGATGAACCGCAAGGGCTTTACGCTGATCGAGCTT
>JBDTQV010000267.1:0-3622 GCA_039932015.1 Gemmatimonadota bacterium
CGGACGGATCTCGAGCGTGCCGCTCATCGGACTGACGTCCTTCCAGCCGGCTTCGCTCTTGAAGTTGATCCCGTCGAAAATCGCGTCCTTCGAGCCGCGCGCGAAGACACTCACTTCGCCGGCGTTCGCGACCGTGTGGATCACGCGGATGCGCGCCATGCCGTTGGTCATCGGCTGGAGATCGTCGTCCAGCACGCGCATGTTCGCCTTGTCGGCGCCGCCTTCATCGGCGAACGCGACGACGGTGTAGTGATGCCCGCCGCCCAGCTTTTCATGATTGTCGCCCATCGCGTGCTCGGAGCTGCCACCGATCGGCGCCACCTTGAACGTGAACGCGTCGTCCGGCATCCGCTTCCAGTCGGTCGTCGCCTTGTACGCGACGCTGCTGAACGCCGTCGAGTCGCCGGCGAAGATCATGACCGACTTCTGCGCCGGCATCGCGTTGACCGCGCGGACGAACGCCTGTTCGTGCTTCTCGGCGACTTCCGAAGGCGGCGTGGTGCTGGTGCCGCTGGCCGTCGTCGTCGTGACCGCGCCCGTATCCTTCGCCTTGTCGCAGGCGGTGCCCAGGACGAGCGCGCTGCCCGCCAGCAATCCGGCCCACAATCTGGTCTGTTTCCGCATCTCGGTGTGCCCCCGTTCAATGAATGAGCTGTCGTGCCTTCGTCGCCGGCGCGCCCGTGAGCCCCGCCGCGACAAACCGTCTCTGCAGTCGTTGGTAAGCGGGGGGACAATAGGACAATTGGCCCCGAGCGGCTGTGAGCGAGGTCACGCGTGACCAGCGTCACCCGGACCCTGGCGGCACCACCGTCGCGTCGCGAAGCGGGCGGCGGTAAGTTGTCGGTCCCTTCCTGCCAGGTGGCCTGATGCGCGTGCCGGTCCTGCTCTCGTTGCTGCTCGTCGCTGGGGGTCTCCTGGCCGCCTGCGCCGGCCGCGCCGGCGATTCCCCGCTCCCCGAAGGCGGCACCGATCTCACCGTCCGCGACCTGGGCCACTGGACCGCGGGCCGCTTCGACCAGCCCGCGCGTCGGCTCATCAGGAGCGCCAGCGCGTGGGCCGCCGCGTGGGACAGCCTGGGCGAGGGTGAGCGCCCCGCGGTGGACTTTACGCGCGAAACCGTCGTGCTCGCCGCAGCCGGCGAGCGGCGCACCGGCGGGTACACGCTCGCGGTGGCGGGAGTCAGGGACAGCGCCGGGACGCTCGTGGTCACCGTGATCGAGCGGGCACCGGGCACGCGCTGCATGGCGGTCTCGGCCATCACGCACCCGGCCACCGCCGTGGCCGTTCCGGTCGTGGCGCGGCCGGCGCGGTTCGTCGACCGGCGCGAGGTCAACGAGTGCGGGTGACGGCGTCCTCCACGCGGGTGACGGCGATAACATGTTGAGCAACAATGATTTAAGTAGCACAATTTTCGGATCAGGCGCGCGGTTTTTTGTGGATTGACAGCGCCGGCCAAACACCCCTAATTGCGCGTCCTTCAGAATTCAGCCGATTCCCCGCTCCGCCGGGAAAAGTGAGCCGATAGTCCGATGTCATTGCCTTCGCCCGTGTTAGACGCCCCGCTCGAGCCCGCGCAGGCCGAGCCGTCTGGTCCTCCCAGCGCGCCAGTACGGTCCCGTGTCGTTCAGGCCCACGGCGACTCCCGAATCGATCCCTACTACTGGATGCGGAACCGTGACGATCCCGCCGTCATCGAATATCTCTCGGCCGAAAACGCGTGGACCACGGAGCAGATGCGGAACACCGAGCCGTTGCAGGAGCGGCTCTACCGCGAGCTGCTGGGCCGCATTCAGGAGACCGATCTGTCGGTCCCCGAGCGGCTGGACGACTGGTACTACTACTCGCGTACCGAGACGGGACGGCAGTATCCGATCTTCTGCCGCCGGTACGGAAACGTCGACGCGCCCGAGCAGATCTGCCTCGACCTGAACGAGCTCGCCGCCGGGCACGAGTACTTCCGGATCGGTGCCTATACCACGTCGCCAAACCACCGGCTGCTAGCCTATTCGACCGACACGACCGGCGCGGAGACGTACACGCTGTGCGTGAAGGACCTCGAGACCGGCGAGCTGTTGAGTGAACGGATCGCGGGCACGAGTTACGGCGTCGAGTGGGCGGCCGACAACCGGACGCTCTTTTACACGACGATGGACGAGACTCACCGGCCGTATCGCCTGCACCGCCACCGGCTGGGTAGCGATCCGGCGGCGGACACGATCGCGTACGAGGAGCTGAACGGTACCGCAATCCTCTCGCTGTCGAAGACGCGGAGCCGCGCGTTCATTCTGGTCGACCTGAGCAGTCATAGCAGCTCGGAGGTGCACTTTCTGCCGGCGGACCAGCCCGAGGCGCCGCTCGCGCTGATCGCCCCGCGCGAGGCGGACGTCGAGTACACCGTCGAGCACCACGGCGAGCGCTTCTTCATCGTCACCAACGACGCGGCGCCCAACTTCCGGCTGGTAGAGGCGCCGGTCAGCGCGCCGGGCAAGGCCAACTGGCGGACGCTGATCGAGAACGATGCGGCCATCAAGGTCGACGGCGTCGATGCGTTCCGGCATCATCTCGTGGTGTACGAGCGCGAAGATGCGCTCCGGCACATTCGGGTGCTCGATCTCCGGACCGGCGCAGCGCACCGGGTGGAATTTCCCGAGGCGGTGTACACCTTCCGCGCGACGGAGAATCCGGAGTTCGACACCGCGACGCTCCGCTTCGTCTACATGTCGCTGGTGACGCCGAACTCGGTGATCGACTACGACCTCGACACCCGCGCGTGGGAACTGAGAAAGCAGCAGGAGGTGCGCGGCGGCTACGATCCGTCGGGCTACCACACCGAGCGCGCGTTCGCGACGGCGGCGGACGGAACGCGGATTCCGTTGTCGCTGGTCTATCGCACTCCGCTCGTGCGCGACGCGCACCGTCCGCTGCTGCTCTACGGCTACGGCTCGTATGGCTCGAGCTTCGACCCGACCTTCTCATCGAACACGCTGTCGCTGCTCGACCGCGGCTTCGTCGTGGCGATCGCGCACGTGCGCGGCGGCGAGGAGATGGGGCGCGCCTGGTACACCGGCGGCAAGCTGCTGCAGAAGCGGAACACCTTCACCGACTTCATCGCGAGCGCGGAGTTTCTGCTCCGCGAGGGCTACACGTCGCGTGACCGCCTCGTGATCAACGGCGGCAGCGCGGGCGGGCTCCTGATGGGCGCGGTGGTCAACATGCGCCCCGAGCTGTTCCGCGCCGTGGTGGCCGAGGTGCCGTTCGTGGATGTGGTGACGACGATGCTGGACGAGTCGATCCCGTTGACAGTGATCGAGTACGAGGAGTGGGGCAACCCCAACGTGCCCAAGTACTACGACTACATGAAGTCGTATTCACCGTACGACAACGTGCGATCGCAGCCGTATCCGGACATGCTGGTGACGGCGGGCCTCAACGATCCGCGGGTGGCGTACTGGGAGCCGGCCAAGTGGGTCGCGCGGCTCCGCGCGACGAAGACCGACACGAACCGGTTGCTGCTCAAGACGAACATGGGGGCCGGGCACAGCGGGGCGTCGGGGCGGTATGACTATCTGCGGGAGGTGGCGTTCAAGTACGCGTTCATCTTCGAGGTGCTGGGGATCGCGTA
>JBDTQV010000268.1:0-3612 GCA_039932015.1 Gemmatimonadota bacterium
CACGCTGGCCCAGCCAGTCGCCGACTTGGGCGTTGCGGCTGTTGCGATTCACGTACCAGCCGGCGGCGCCGCCGGCCAAGGCCCGCTCCTCCGAGGTGCCGAGGTGCCGCAGTGAAAGCCGTCGCCCGCGGCTAGCGGTATCTCGAACCGCGCCGTAAGCCGGGCGACGTCCGCTGGCTCACGGCGTGTTGCTGCAGTCCATCCGGATACGGCGGCCGGTATCCAGCTCGAAGAATTCGGCGCAGAGCCGCCCGTTCGGCGCAACGATTCGGTGACCGACGTTGGTCGCGCGGAGAAATTCGCCGATCGACGTGTGACCGCTGCTATCCCAGTCCATGTCGCTCCAGGCGTAGCCCTTCTGCCACGCGAGCACGGCACGCCAGAAGAACAGGAGGGCGAACAGCGCGACCGGGGCGATCAGCGCATACGTCAGGAACCGCCGTACGGTAAGCGGCTCGTACAGTGTCTCACGCGCCACGATGGGCTCCGGTCAGGTGCTCCGCCCCGTGCGCCTGAATGGCCTCACCGCGTACCGGCCGGTACGAGCGACGCCAAGCCACACCGCGCCGTACGCGGCTCCCGCCACACCGAGGACTGCCGCGGCCGGACGGCGCTCGGCGACACCGAGCACCACAGCCAGCACGCCGACCACGATCCAGATCGCCGCGAGCACTCCGGCAACGATACGGCCGGTACGGCTGAGTGGTCGGCGCGGTGCGCTCACGGCGACGCCCGCGATGCGAGAGCGCAGGCGACCTGGTTGAGCTGTCCGCTGACATCCCGGCGGAGCGTGTACACGAGCGGAGCGTCGCCCCCGGCGTCGATCGCAAGCGTAACGACATCGCCGCTGAAACTGCCGTTGAGCTTGGCGTCGATCGGGGTCACCGGCACGCCGAACGACTGGGGATACCATTTCCCCGTCCGGCTGAACTGATTGCCGGAGGTGAGTTCGATCGGGTCGCCGCTGGTGAAGTAGCCGCCGCACGGCAGCATCAGCTCGGCGCCGCCGTGGAGCGCCAGGAGCTCGGCATGGAGCTCCGGGTCGCCGAAGCGGCCGATCAGGAGATTGCCCGGGCTGGTGGGGTCGCTGCTGCATGCGGCTGCGACGAGCGCCAAGGTGAGGAGGGCCGGCCAGCGGAATCGTTGAGCCATGAGGAATTCCGTCGTTGAGTCAGGTGCGCGGAGCCGGCGGGCAGGTCACGTACAGGCCGCGGATGGCAATCGTCATCCCGTCCTTCGACCCCGGATCCGTCCGCGTCGCGCGCCCGGCGATCGCGCCGGCCGCCTGCTTCTCGAGGTCGAGCGACACACGCGTGTCGCCGTCGCGGAAGGAGACGCTGATATGGCCGCGCCCGGCACGCGCCCACCGGCCGCGATCGGAGAATGCGCGCCAGCTGGTGTCATTGCGGGTTGCGGGATACCAGAACGCGGCGCCGGAGGACTTGCCGGGATCGAGTGCGATGACGGGCGGGAAGCGACCGGCGGTCGCCGGCCCGTCATAGTTCAAGCGATAGCATGCGGCCTTGACGCTCGGGGGAGCCGGCGCTGCACTGGGCTCGACTCCGCTGACACCGCCACCACCGCCGTGGTGGCACGCGGCGATGCTTGCGACGAGCGTGAGGATCAGGAAAGTGCGCCGCATGAGTGTTTCCTCCAGCATGAGCGGCGCTGCTTCGCGCCTGTGTTGGTCAGAGCGTGCCGGCCAGGCGAGCGAGCGGATCGCCGGTCAGGCGATAGACAATCCAATCACTCATCGGAACGGCGCCAAGCCGCTCGTAAAAGCCGATGGCCGGCTGATTCCAGTCGAGCACAGCCCATTCGAACCGCCCGCACCCCCGCTCGACCGCCAGCTGCGCCAGGTGGGCGAGGAGCCGCTGGCCGATTCCGGCGCCGCGATATGCCGGCCGCACGAACAAATCCTCGAGCCAGAGCCCGCGCCGGCCAACGAAGGTCGAGTAGTTGTGAAAGAAGAGTGCGAATCCGGCCGGTATGCCATCGGCGCGCGCGATCAGGACCTCTGCCTCCGGCCTTGCACCGAACAGCGACGCTTCCAGCAACGCCTCTGTCGCGACCGCCGACGTCGCCAGCCGTTCGTACTCGGCCAGCTCACGTATGAATGCGAGAATGAGCGGAATGTCCGCAGGGACGGCGGGATCGATGGCGAGCGACTCAATTTGCATGAGCGGACCAGGCGTCAGGAGCCGGCGAAGAGCGCCGCCGCTCGACGCGCCATTTCATCGGGTGCGACGTCCTCGATGTGACTCGCGATCCACCAGGTGTGACCGAACGGGTCGCGCAGCTTCCCGCCGCGATCGCCGTAGAACTGATCGGCGACCGGATGAAGCACGGTGGCGCCGGCGGCGATGGCGCGCGCAGCCAGCGCGTCGACGTCCTCGGTGTAGAGATGCAGTGCCACACTCGTGCCGCCCAGCGTCTCGGGTCCGACAACGTTCATCTCCGGGTATTCATCCGAAAGCATCACGCGCGCTTCACCGATCCGGAGCTCCGCATGGCCGATTCGGCCGGCCGGGTCGACGAGGCGCGATACTTCGACTGCACCGAACGCTCGCGCATAGAAGTCGAGCGCCGCGGCGCCGTTTCGCACCGTCAGATAGGGGGTGAGCCGCGGACCGTATGGGACAGGATGCACTGGGGGCGTCATGGTGTTCGGCTCAGCGAACGTACCGCGCAACACCCATCAGCGCCGCCGCGCTCACGAGGAGCGCGGCAGCGAGGGTCGTCGCACGAGAGAGACGCGCCTGCAGCCGCTGCATTTCCGCCATCTGCTCCGGCTGGGCCGGACCGCCGGCGCGCTCCATTCCCGCTGCAAGCATGCCCATGCGCTTTCCGGTGGGGGAATTGACGGCCATTCCGTGGATCACGGCGATGAGCGCGAGGATGCCGCCGGTGCCGAACGTCAATCCCTGCCCGGACCGCATCCAGCTCGACGAAAATCCACCGGAATCGCGTGCGTAGAGTCCGAGCCCGGAGAGCACCGTCAGGAGGCTCGTCGTCAACATCAGGGGCGGTATCCGTTTGCCCATCTGCTGCATGACCGCCCCGGACGCGGGTCCCGTCGCTCGGAGCGCCGGAAGCAGAAGCGCGGCAATGAACGCCACGGAGCCAACCCAGAGCACGCCACTCACTACGTGAACGAGACGCATTGCGATCACGCCGGCACCGCTGTGCATTGCGTCATTCTCCCTTTGAAAGTGTGGTTTCGCTGTCCCGGGCCGCCGTGCGCTTCAGGAACGCGAGCAGCGCCGGCTGGACGATCGACGGTTGCTCCCAGATCGGGAGATGTCCGGCCGAGTCGACCGGGAGAAATTGGGCCCGCGGCATGGCCGCGAGCAATGCCGCGCTGTTCTTGAATGCAATCGTCTGATCCTGCTTGCCCCAGATGACCAGCACCGGCCGCGGGTTCCGCCCCACCGCGGCGAGCTCGGGGGTCTGATCGCCACCGGTATTTTCACGCCAGTCGGAGAGGCGCGCCCGGCGAAAGCCCTTGAACGAGAGCTGCTCGCGATAACGCTCGGGCCAGTCGGGAAACTGCTCGGGATGGAGAAAATCGGTGAGCTGAGCGCGGGCCAGCGCGCGCTCCTGCAGCGTGCT
>JBDTQV010000269.1:0-3601 GCA_039932015.1 Gemmatimonadota bacterium
GCGCGGCTCTGCATCTCGTGCAAGGAAAAGGAAGAGGATGCCAAGCGCCGCTGATCGCAGGGTCTTCTGGGTCACGGCGACGGCGATCGTCGCGTCCGACCTCGTCACGAAGGTCGTGGCGGAGTCCGCGCTGCGCGCCGCCGGGCCGGTTCAGGTTATCGGTGAGTGGATCCGCCTTGGCCTGGTGCACAACCGTGGCGCCGCGTTCGGGCTGCATGTCGGGCCGTTCTCGCGCTGGTTTTTTCTCGCCGTGGCACTGCTGGCCATCGTCGTGCTCGTCCGGATGTCCCTCTCGAGTCCGGACGGAGACCGGTTCCGGCAACTCGCGCTCGGCCTCATTGCGGGTGGCGCAGCGGGCAATCTGCTCGATCGCATTCGGAGCGCGCGCGGCGTGGTCGATTTCATCGATGTCGGCGTCGGAACATTGCGCTGGCCTACGTTCAACGTCGCGGACATCGCCGTGAGCTGCGGCGCGATCGCCCTTGCGCTCTCGCTCTGGCGTGAGGATACGCGGCGCGCCGAGTCCGAGTCCGCTACTCCCGCCTGACCGATGGCCGAGGTCCGCTTTTCGGTCGTCCCAGCGGCGACCGAACGCCTCGACCGCTTCCTCGCCGACCAGCTTCAGCTCTCGCGCACGCAGGCCGCGCGCCTCGTCGCCGCGAAAACCGTTAGCGTGAACGGCGCCGCTGCGCGCGCATCCCGCGTGCTTGCTCGCGGCGACGACGTCATCGTGCGCATTCCGGATGATGAGCCCCCGCGCACGCTTCAACCGGCTGATATTCCCCTCGAAATCGTCTACGAGGACGACGCGCTGGCTGTGATCGACAAACCGGCGGGCCTGGTCGTCCATCCGGCCCCGGGTCACTGGAACGACACGCTGGTGAACGCACTCGTCGCTCGCGGCACCACATTGTCTGGCGGCGCGGAGGGGCGCCCGGGGATCGTGCATCGGCTCGACCGCGACACTTCGGGCCTGATGGTCGTTGCCAAGACCGACCTCGCGCACCGGCGGCTGGGTGCGGCGCTCGCAGCGCGGAGGGTAAAACGGGTCTATGCGGCGCTCGCCTGGGGGCACCTGACGGAGAGCCCGCTCGTGATCGACGCGCCACTCGACCGCCACCCGCGCGATCGAAAGCGAATGAGCGTCCAGCCCGACGGACGCACCGCTCGGACCGACGCGTACGTTGTCGCGCGATTCGGCGTCGCCGACCTGCTCAGGCTCGAACTCCACACCGGGCGGACGCACCAGATCAGGGTGCACCTGGAGCACGTCGGCCATCCCATCGTAGGCGACCTGGTCTATGCGGGTGGGGGTAGCCGGCGCATCTCCGGGGCACCTCGGGCCGCGGCGGATGCGCTCGAAAGTGCGACGCCGCGCCAAGCTTTGCATGCAGCTTCTCTCGCATTTCGCCATCCTATTACGGGAGAAAGCCTTACCTTCGAGAGCGACTGGCCGCCGGATTTGCGCGCTGCGCTCGACCTCGCGGGCGACCGGGCGTTTATTGCTCAATCCCAACCGCTCCGGTATCTTCGTTTCTTCAATAGAGATGGCTAACTCCCCGACTTTCCATGCCGTCGTTTTTCGCGTCGGCGATCTGGTGTGCGCGGCCCCGGCAGGGATTGTGCGAGAGATCCTTCCGCACCTGCCCGCCACGCGTATACCCGGCGTAGCCGCGGCGATCGACGGGCTCGTCAACGTTCGTGGGGCGCTGTTGACCGTCGTCGACGCGCACCGGCTCCTTGGGCGCGAACGCCGGGAGACCGACGAGGGGGCCATCGTCGTGCTGGAGTCGGGTGGCCGGGCGTACGGGCTGCTGGTTGGCGAGGTGAAGGATTTCGTCGAGCTGCCACCGGCCGCCATCGCCTCGAGCGAGCGGCTCCCGGGTGTGGATCCCCGGATCGTGAAGGCGGTTGGGCGGCGGGACGACGAGCACTTTGTGATTCTCGATATCGACGCGCTGCTGGCACCCATCCTCGGCAGCTGAAGCACACTCCGGCGCCATCCGGCGACGGTCACGATCATGGAGGTGCGGATTGAGTCACACGGTGCTGGTATGCGACGACGCCATCTTCATGCGCACCATGATCAGCGACATTCTGACCCAGGCGGGCTTCGAAGTCATCGGCGAGGCTGAATCCGGTGTGCAGGCGGTTGAAAAATACCGCGAGCTCAAGCCAGACCTGGTGACGATGGACATCGTGATGCCGGACATGGGCGGCATCGACGCCGTCCGCGAGATCTGCCGCACCGATCCGGACGCGAAGGTGCTGATGTGCAGCGCGATGGGGCAGCAGGCGCTTGTGGTCGAGGCGATCCAGGCCGGCGCCAAGGACTTCGTGGTCAAGCCGTTCCAGCCATCTCGCGTGCTCGAGGCGGTCCAGCGCGTTCTCGGCTAAGCCGATGGACGTCTCGAAGTACGCAGCGCTTTTCCTCGCCGAGAGTCGGGAGCATCTCCGCGCCTGCAATCGGTGCCTCCTCGCGTGGGAGCACGATCCGGCGGCGACCGAGCCGGTAGACGGCCTCTTCCGGGCGATCCACACGATCAAGGGGATGGCCGCCACGATGGGGTACGACGGGGTGGCACTCCTGGCGCACCGGTCGGAGAATCTGCTCGACGGCTTGCGCACCGGCCAGGTGGCGGTGTCCGCCGAGGTGCTGCAGCTCCTGTTCAGCGCGGTTGACGCGATCGCCGAAGGAATCGAACGCACCGCCAGCGGCGACACGTCCATGCACCAGGACGATCTGCTCGCCGAGCTCGATCGTGCTGCCGAAGGCACCGGTTCCGGTCAGACGGCCGAGCTCGTGGCGGCAATTCCACGCCAGCTTGGGCGTGCGGTCACGGTGGCGATTCGGTCGGGGGCGCCGATGCGCGGTGGTCGCGCCATGCTCGCGGTCCGGCGAGCCGAGGCGCTGGGCACGGTATCGGCACTGCGGCCGCCGGCGACGGCGTTCGACCGCGAGGAGTTCGACGGGCGGTTCTCTTTTCGCCTTGCCACGACCACGGCGGACTCGGCAATCGAGACGGCAATTCGTTCAGCCGGCGATGTGGACGTCGTATCGTTTGCCGAATTCGAGGCGGAGCAGCCTCAGTCGGCAAATAGCCGCGGCCGGCAGATCCGGGTGGACCTCCGCCGCCTCGACGCGATGATGAAGCAGGTCGGCGAGCTCGTCGTTGCGCGGAATCGGCTCGTGGATATCTCCGCTCGGAGTGATGACGACGCACTCGACGCGGTCGCCGACCGAATCGCGCGGCTCGTGACAAACTTGCAGGCCGAGGTGATCCAGGCGCGAATGACGCCGGTGGGCGATGTGTTCGACCGGTTTCCACGGCTGGTACGCGACCTGGCGCGCGACCTCGGCAAACAGGTGCGTTTCGAGATGGACGGCGAGGAGATCGAGCTCGATCGCGCCATTCTCGACGAGATCGGCGATCCGCTCGTCCATCTCATCCGCAACGCACTGGACCACGGCCTGGAGCCGGCGGCTGAGCGAATTGCAGCCGGGAAGCCGGCGCAGGGACGCCTCCTGCTTTCCGCGGGACGCGAGCGAAACAGTGTCGCGATTCGTGTATCTGACGATGGCCGCGGCATCGACCGGGCC
>JBDTQV010000270.1:0-3575 GCA_039932015.1 Gemmatimonadota bacterium
CCTGGACCATGCCGTCGTCGGCGACGAACCAGAACTGGTAGCGCTGGCCCGGCGGTGCCGGCGGGAGGCCGTGGATGACGACGTTCCAGCGGTGCGTTTCCATGTCGGCGATGACCATCATGCCGCCGCTCACGCCGTTCATCGCGATGCCGGCCTGCGCCACTCGGCTCGCGCCCCGGAGCACCGAGAGCGTGTCCTGGACGGCGGCGAGGGTGCGGTCGCGTCCGGTGAGCTCCGCGGCGAGGCGCGTCTGCCCGTTCCGGCCGGCGGTCCAGCCGGCCACCGCGAGTGCCACGGACGCCGCCATGGCCCACGGCGCCGCGCGTCGCATCCAGCGCCGGTGCGGTGGCTCGATCACTCTATCATAGAAGGAACGCGCGAGGCCGGGCCGGAGCGGCACCGGTGACGCGCCCATCGGAAGCCACGCGAGCTCGCGTTCCAGCTCCGCCACCGCGGCGCGGCAGTCGGCACATCCGGCGAGGTGCTCGCGGAACCGCGTTTCCTCCGCCGGCTCGAGCATGCGAGTGACGTAGCCGGTGCGCTGTTCGATGAACCAGTCGTGGGCGGTCATAGAACCCAGTCCTTGAGTGTGCCGAGTGAACTGCGAAGTTTGACGAATGCGCGACGAAGGCGCGACTTGACGGTCCCGATGGGCACGCCGAGCCGCTCGGCGATCTCCGAATGCGTGAGCCCCTGGAAGTAGGCGAGCTGGATTGCCGCCTGTTGGTCCTCGGGCAGTGCGGACAGCGCTTCGTGCACGGTGTGGTGCACGTGCCAGCCGGCGACGCCCGCCTCGTCAGGTTCCCGGGCCGCCGTCACCTCGGGGGGGAGCGCGCCCATCGTGTGTGCCTCGGTGGCGCGGCGGCGAAATCTGGAGCGGCTGCGCAGGCGGTCGATCGCGCGGTTCCGGGTGATGCGGAGGAGCCACGGCATGAGCCCGCCGGGGCGATCGTCGAGCAGATCGGACCGGTTCCAGGCGGTCATCAGCACGTCCGCGACGACTTCTTCGGCGTCGTCGCGGTCCATCAGCATTCCTTCGGCGACACCCAGGAGCCAGGGCGTCGCCATGTCGATCAGTTCGGCGAGCGCGCGCTCATCGCGCGCGACGAGGCGGCGGCGGAGGCTGTCATAGCCCTCTGCCGCCGCCGCCGTCTGGCGCAGCGAGGTCTTCGGTAGAACTTCGCGGCGCGTCACCACCTCAATAGGCCGCCACGCCCTGAAGGCCGCCGGACGCCGGACCCGCCGTCACCGTACCCGCCGGTGTGAGCGTGCCGTTCGGGCCGACCGCAAAGCCGCCGATGGTGCCGGCGCCCGCCTCGAGCGTATACAGATAGCTGTCTCCCGCGCTCAGGTCGATGTCGATGGGAATGGTGCCGGCGCCGGGGGTCGCGGCGAACGGGTTCAGGATGGCGATGGTGCCGTCGGGTGCGATCGCCGCCGAAGCGATGGCCTGGCTTGCCGAGTTGGCGATGAAGGCGATGCGGCCATCCGCGGTGACGATGATCCAGCAGGACGCGCGGCCGCCGGCATCCACGGACGCCGTCAGGATCGACAGCGCGCCAGCGGGACCCGCGCGGTACGTCGACACGGCGCCGTTCGGTGCCGCCCCGCCCGCTTCACTCACGACCACGGTGCCGGCCGACGTGACGTCGAGGCCAAAGGGCACTGCACCGTTCGACGCGGTCACTACCGGTGCGCCGAGGCGGCCGTTGGCGCCGACCGACATGGTCTCGAGGCGATTGGCGGTGCGCTCGGAGACGATGAGCTCGGAGCCATCCGCCGTGAAGTGTACCGCAGCGCCGCCGCTTGCGGCGGCGGCGAGCGCGCGAACGCCGTGGGGGATGACGCTCATCTTGCCCTGGGGATTCAGGCGCAGCGCGCCGACGGTGTTGTCACCGGCATTGAGCACGTAGAGCAGGCCGTTGGACAGCGCCAGACTTACCGGGCGATCGCCGCCCGATGGCGCTTCGTCCGCGCGGGTGAGGGCACCGCCCGCCGCCACGCGAAAGGCGGTGACCGTATTGCTTCCGGCGTTGACGGCGACGAGGAGACGGTGATCGGCGCTCAGGATCAGGGCGTACTGCGAGCCCAGCGGGTCGACGGTGCCGCCGGTGCCGAGGCCGCCGGTGGAGAAGGTGCCGAGCGGTGAAAGCGCGCCATTGGCGCCGCGATGGAAGGCGACGACTTCGTTGCCGGCGGTGGCGTTGGTCATGGTGTAGACCGCGCCCTCGTCGGACGCGACCGCGGGGGTCGCGGCGCGCGAGAGGGTCGCGGTGTCGTTGAGCGGCGCGGTCGAGGAGTCGCTACAGGCTGCGGCACCGAGTGCGACGGCGGCCAGCAGCAGGTGGGCACCGTGCATCCTGACTTGATTCATTCTATATCTCCCAGCATGCGGGCGGTGGGGAGGACCACCGCCGGAGATCGGGGGTCGCAGGTGCAGCGGGCCTCCCCCGGATAGGAGTCGAACGCTGCGACACCTCTGAACGCAGCGAACGGACGATCGGATCTCTTTTGGGGGGGGAACGCATGGATTCGCGCGCCGGCCCGGATCAGCCACTTCGCGAAATCGACCTGCACGAACACACGTCCGTTGAAGCGCGGAGCCGGCTGGTCGGTGCGATCGAGGCGCTGCACGTGAGCTCGCCCGGATGCAGCGTGCGAATCATTACCGGCCGCGGGCTGCGCTCGCCCGAGGCGGCGGTGCTCGCGCCAATGGTTGAAGCGCTCTTGAACAAGGGAGCGTTGCGGCATGTCACGCGGTGGGAGAAGGCGCCGGACGGGGGGAGCTTCGTGGTGGCGATCAGCGGGCGGGCACCATCGACGTCGCGAAGCAAGCCGAAACCGACGGAAGCCGAGGAACGCACACGCCTGAATCGCCTTCAGCTCGAGCGCGCGAAACGGACGGCGGAGCGAGACGCGGCGGCAGAGGCGGACGAAGCAGCGGAACGTCTCCGGCTCGAATTGCTGCGAAAGGACTATGGCGTGCGCGAGCTGCCGGCGTGGCTCTGCGCGCCGCCGGAGGCGCTGGTGCTGAGGCGCGCAGCGCGTACGCGGGACGAGGCGGAGTGATCCCGCGCCGGCGCGACGGCTCAGCGGCGCATAAAGGCCGGAGGGTGAAGGCATTCGCGAAGGACTGCTGCCGCCCGTTGCCGTTCGGCGGTATCCCCGACGCGGATGCAATCCACCAGCACCAGCGCTTCGTAGAGCCGCGGGTTGGATGCCACCAGAGCGGGGGCGGCGGGATAGAGCGGGGTGATGGCCCGGCCCCAGACCTTCCCGCAGATGCTCGGCCAGACGAACGGCGATCCGTCGGGGAATTCAGCTGTCGGCACGCCCCAGGTCTCGGCGCCGAGGTTGGCGGGATATGCGCAGGGCACCCCGTGCACGAGGAAATCGATCAGGGTGGTCCGCTCGATCACCGCCGGCAGCCCGCTGGCGAGCCGTGACCGGAACAGCCGGCGCACGGCGTTGTGGGTTTCACCGACGCTGATACCGACCGAACAGGAGAGCGGCCCATAGCTTCGCTCCCTGCTCAGCGTCAGCTGGAGGGCGACGGCAATGTCGGACGGCCTCAG
>JBDTQV010000271.1:0-3569 GCA_039932015.1 Gemmatimonadota bacterium
CCACACGAGTCGTGCAGCAGCGTGCCGTCCGGAACGAACGCGAGCATCGAGCCCAGGGCGGCGCTGGAATCGGCACGAAGCCAGAAGTGCTCACTCAGCGGATCCGTCACCGGCGCGGCTGCACTGGGCGTCGCTCCCGCCGCCGCGCCGGCGCCGGAGCCGGCATCCGATCCCCCGCCGGAGCAGGCGGCAAGCGCGGCTGCGCAGAGCGAGATCGACCGCAGCAGCGCGAGGCGGCCCGTACGCCGGCCGGCCGGGTTCACTGCCCTCGGCTCGACGGGGGCACCATGCCGTTGAGTCGCAGATACGTGACGATGTTGCCGTAGTGTTCGCCGTCATGCGTGGCGTTCCTGACCAACACCCCGAGCCGCGTCATCGTCATCCCGAAGAGCGACACCGGGGCGGTCGTCGCCGCATCGTTCACCGCGTACGCCCGGGCGCAGTACTCGTTCGATGCCTGCATTGCCGCGACGATATCGGCCTTGGCAGTCTTCGTTTTCTCGATGTCGTCTTCCGCGCGCTCCTTCTCGCCAAGCGCTACCGCACAAAACATGTACTGCGACCCGGCCACATGCGCGACGAGTTGGCCAAAGCTGCGGACTTCCGGCGTCGCCTTGTAGGCGAACTTGTCGGCCGGCATATCCTGCGCCGCCTGCAGGATCCAGCCACTGAGCTGCCGCCACGGATCCCGTACCGCAGCGACGGCGTGATCCGCCGGTACCGTTGACCCGGCTCCAGACTGCCCCGCGAGCGGTGACGCCGCCGCAATTGCAACGACGGACATGGCCAGCAGTGGTGATACGCGCATCAGTGACCTGCCTCTGGTGTGGACTGCTCGCGAAGCATCCGCCGCAATACTTTGCCGACTTGCGATTTCGGAAGGTCCGCCACGAACTGATATTCCACCGGTACCTTGTAGGGCGCGAGCTTCTCCCGGCACCAGGCCTTGAGCTCGGCCGCCGTGGCCGACATGCCGGGACGGAGCACCACCCACGCCTTCACCGTTTCCCCCTTCACCGGATGCGGCAGCCCCGCCACGCCCACCTCGGCTACCGCCGCGTGGCTCGCGAGCACTTCCTCGATTTCGCGCGGCCACACCTGGAATCCGCTCGTCTTGATCAGGTCCTTCTTGCGATCGACGATGAAAAGATATCCGTCGCCATCCAGATAACCGAGGTCGCCGGTGTAGAGCAGGCGCTCACCCGCGGCATTCTTGCGGATCATTTCGGCGGTATCGGCCGCGCGGGGCCAGTAGCTCTCCATGACCTGCGGTGCATTGAAGACGATCTCGCCCACCTCACCCGTCGGCATCTCCGTCACACCCAGCTCCGACTCCATGATGCGGATCTCCACGTCCGGCAGCGGCATACCCACCGAGCCGACCTTCCGCTCACCCAGCGCCGGATTGGCCACCACGGCCATCTGCGCCTCGGTGAGCGAATAGCCCTCGATGATCACGCCGCCGGTCATCTCCTCGAAACGCCGCTTCGTCTCCGCCATCAGTGCCGCCGCACCCGAGAAGCACACCCGGATCGATGTGAAGTCCACCTTGCCCGCCCGCGCGAGCGGATGATTCATGATGCCCGTCAGCAGCGTCGGTACCGTGCAGATGAACGCGGGCCGCACCTGGCCGATCTCCTTCAACAGATCCTTGATGTCGCGCGGGTTGGCGATGAGGGCAATCGGATTGTGGTTCACCATCGCGAGCCCCTGCAGCCCCGTGTTCGCGTACGTGTGAAAGAGCGGCAGCGGGAGCATGACCGTGTCGGTCCACTCGCGCATGATCGGACTCAGCCACGCGGCGAGCTGACGACCGGAGATCGTCATGTTGCGGTGCGAGCCGAGCACACCCTTCGGTGTTCCGGTCGTCCCGCCGCTCAGGAGGATGGTCGCATGACTGCCCGGGTCGATACGCATGGCCGGAAGCGGCGCGCCGGCGTGCCGGTGCAGCAGCTCGTCGAACCGGAGATCTCCGTCGCGGAGCGTGATCCGGTCGCCCTGCTTTCGCTCGACCAGCAGCGTGAACGCGAGCTTCAGCAGCGGAGGGAAATACTCCTTGATGTTCGTTGTGATCACCCGGCGCACCGACGTCTCGCGCTGCACCGACTTGATCTTGCTGTAGAAACGATTGAGTACGACCACCGTCTCCGCGCCGGTCGTCGTGAGCGCATCGGCGGTTTCCCGCTCGGTGTACGTCGGATTGAACGGACAGACGATCGCGCCGGCCTTCCACGCGCCATATTCGGCGATCATGAACTGCGGACAGTTCGGGAGGCAGAGCGCCACCCGGTCGCCGGGCTTCACGCCGAGCGCTGTCAGTGCCCCGGCAAAGACGCTGCTGGCGCGGTCGAGTTCGGTGTAAGTGATGCGGGTCCGCTTGAAGAGCAGTGCGACCGCGTCCGGGTGCGTGCGTGCCGCTTCGGCAAGCATATCCGGCAGCGTATCGTCGGGATACGGCGTGAGCGTGTGCGGGACGGGCGCATCGTAGTGGTCGAGCCAGGGGCGCGGCGTTGTCATGCCGCGAGCGCCTCGCGCGTCCATGCCAGATCCTGGGCGAGGGTACGCCCGCACCACCGCTGGGCAGCCGACACTCCGACGCGAAAGGCGAGGTATGTCACCGCGATCGCCGCATTGTATTCGCGCACGCGCGCACGTGAAATTTTCCGGCCCGTCACCGGCTCGTAGGCCGCAATCGCGGCGTCGAGCAGCGGTTGAGAGCTCCCGGCGGTGACGAAATACCGGAAGTCGATGTGGCGGTCCGCCCAGCACGCCGCCTCCCAATCGAATACGCCGGTCACGCGGAGGCTGCTTGCGTCGGCCACGATGTTGTGAACGCCGAGATCACCATGGACGAGTACGCGGTCGGCGGGATCGACTTTCATGGCGGCCACCCGCGCGATGAGCGCCATGCAATCAGCGCGGAGCGACGCGTCGTCGGTGACCTCGGGCAGGCGCCGCCCGATCCACTCGCCGGACTCGGGCCATTCGGGCGAATGGGGCAGCCAGTTGGCGACATCCGCCGCAATCACCCTGGTATGCAGCTGCGCAAGCACGAGCCCGAGCTCCGTACCGATTCGCGCGGCGCGCGCCGGATCGCAAATGATTGCCGTCAGCGCGTCAGCGCCGGCCACGCCCTCGAGCAGCGTGCGCACCTGCAGATCTCCGTTGGCAGAAACGGCCGCCAGACGCGGCACCGGCAGGTCGGTGCGACGTGCCAGAACCCGCAGCAGGCGCCCTTCGGTCGCAAGCCGCATCCGGCCCGCCGGCGAAACGGCAAGCCACCCTACTCGGCCATCCGGCAGGCGCGCGCGAATGAAGTCCGCGCTTGCTTCGACCGGCAAATCGCAAGCGGCCACCAGAATGCCCGTCGAAGCCAGCGATTCGGAAAGCAATTCGGCATCCGCATTTGCGGTCATGCTACTGCCCCACCACGCCGTACCCGCGGGCCATGCCGGTCGCGGCCACGATCATGCCGAGGAGCAGTACTGCCTGGATGAAGCTGATCCGCGCGAAGGCTCCCGCGCGGTCGATGTTCGGCACCCGGCCGCGCCGCATTCGCCGCCGCCAGC
>JBDTQV010000272.1:0-3540 GCA_039932015.1 Gemmatimonadota bacterium
CGGTTGCGGCCATGAGCCGGGCGCTGAGTACGTCGGCGGCGTCAGGCTCGATGCGAGAGATCGAGGAGGCCACCGACGTCATCTTCATCGCGGGCGCCAACACTACCGAGTCTCACCCGGTGTTCGGTGCGCTCATCAAGCGCGCCGTCGCCCGCGGCGCGCGGCTGATCGTCGCCGACGTCCGCCGGGTCGAGCTCGCGGAGTTGGCGGATATTCACCTGCAGATGCTGCCCGGCACCGATGTCGCACTGTTCAATACGATGCTCGCGCACATCCTCGACGCCGGACTCGCCGACGAGCAGTTCATCGCCGCCCGAACGCGCGAGTTCGATGCCGTCAGGGCCGCGGTCAAGCCGTACACGCTCGCGCTGGGCGCTCGCATCACCGGCATCCCCGCTGACACCATTCGCGCCGCGGCCGAGCTTTACGCACGCGGTCCACGCACGGCGACCCTCTGGGCCATGGGCCTGACGCAGCACGCCACCGGTACCGATATCGTGGCGAGTCTCCTCAATTTATTGCTCGCCTGCGGAATGATCGGCCGCTGGGGTGCGCCGATGATGCCGATCCGCGGACAGAACAACGTGCAGGGCGCGAGCGACATGGGCGCGATTCCTTTCGCATACACGGACTACCGGCCGGTCACCGATCCCGCCAATCGCGCCGAATACGCCCGCGCCTGGAACGTTCCGCCTGAATCGATGTCCCTGGCCAACGGCATCATGGTCACCGAGATGACGAAGGCCGACAGCGGCGTTCGCGGCTTGTACATCATGGGTGAGAATCCGGTGCTCTCCGATCCGGACATCTCGCATGCGGAAGACTGGGTGCGCGGCCTCGAATTTCTCGCCGTGCAGGATCTCTTTCTCACCGAGACGGCGCGCTGGGCCGATGTCGTGCTCCCCGCATCGTCGTTCGCCGAAAAGCGCGGCACCTACGTCAACACCGAGCGCCGCATTCAGCTCGCCGAGGCGGCGGTGCCCACGCCCGGTGACACCCGCCGCGACCTCGATATCATTGTCGACCTCACCAACCGCCTCGGCCTTCCAACGTCATGGTCGGATCCCGAGGAGGTCATGGCCGAGATCACCATCGTTACCCCCTCGTGGCGCGGCGTCACATACGAAGGGCTGCGGAACGCCGGCCTCCAGTACCCGGTGCCCCAACGCGGTCACCCCGGCACGGCGTGGCTCTTCGACGAGCGCTTCCCTACCCCCGACGGTCGCGCACTCTTCGTTCCCGTCGAGTATCTGCCGCCATCCGAGCTGCCCGACGACGAGTATCCGTTCGTCATGAATACCGGCCGGCAGATGTACCACTGGCACACCGGCACGATGACGCGGCGCTCGGAAGGACTCGACTCGCGCGAGCCCACACCGGTCGTCGAGATCAATCCGGCCGACGCACTCGCACTCGGTCTCGCCGACGGCGACAGCGTACGTATCACGTCGCGTCGCGGCACGATGGTTTCGGGCACCCGCATCTCCGACCGCCAGGCCCCCGGTCAGATATTCGTGCCGTTCCACTTCCGCGAGGCTGCCGCCAACCTGCTCACCAATCCGCAGCTCGACCCCTACGCCAAGATCGCCGAGTTCAAGATCAGCGCGGTGCGCGTCGAGCCCGCGTTTGAATCCCGGCGCTGAGGTCCGCACCTTCGCCGCGGATGGGTAGCACATGCGTGCGACTATATTCCCGCGGACTTTACTTCGAGGATTCATGCGAGCGCTGGTGAAGGAGACGGCAGGCCCCGGCATGGTGGTGCGCGACGTGCCGAAGCCCGTCTGCGGGCCGTCCGACGTGCTGATCAAGGTCCGCTATGCCGGGGTCTGCGGCACCGACCTGCACATCTGGGAATGGGATTCGTGGGCGAGCAACCGGCTCAAGCCGCCAGTCGTCATCGGTCACGAATTTGCCGGCGAGGTCGCTGAGCTCGGGCGCGAAGCCGAAACGGCCGGCCTGCTCCAGATTGGCGACCTCGTCACCGCGGAGGGTCACATCGTCTGCGGGCACTGCCTCCAGTGTCGCATCGGTGAAGGCCATCTCTGCCGCCGCACGCAGATCATCGGAGTCGATCGCGACGGAGCCTTTGCCGAGTACATCGCGATGCCCGCCTCGAACGTGATGCGCCTCGATGGCATTCCGCTCGAAGTCGGCGCGATAATGGACCCCACCGGCAACGCGGTGCACACCGTCCTCGAGGGCGGCGTCGTGCCCGGTAGCCGCACACTCGTGATCGGCTGCGGTCCCATCGGTTGCTTTGCCGTGGGCGTAGCGCGCGCGGCTGGGGCGTCGCTCGTGATCGCCAGCGACCTGAATGACCGGCGCCTCGAGCTCGCCCGGACGATGGGCGCACACGTGACGCTCAACCCCAGTCGCGACGATGTCGCGGCCCGGGTGCGGGAGCTCACCGGCGACGATGGTGCGGATCTCGTCTGCGAGATGAGCGGTCATCCCGCCGGCCACGCACAGGCATTCGCCGCTGCGCGACTCGGAGGTCGCGTCAACATGCTCGGCACGCCGAGCCGCACGACCGAAGTCGATTTCGCGCGCGACGTGATCTTCAAGGGACTGACACTGTACGGTGTGACCGGTCGCCGGATGTACGACACCTGGGACGTGATGCAACGCTTCCTGCGCTCCGGCCAGCTCGACCCTCGCCCCGTGATTACGCACCGCTTCCCGCTCGAGCGCATCGCGGACGCCATTCAGGTGATCAAGGATGGCCAGGCAGGCAAGGTGATTCTGGAGATCGGTGCATGAGCAACAGCCTCGACCGTCGAATTGCCGCGGACCTCGATCAGTTCCGTGCCGATGGCGTCTACAAGCGACTCAACTTTCTCGAAAGCCCGCAGGGCGCGCGCGTCCGCATGGAGGGCCGCGGCGAAGTCATCATCCTGAGCTCCAACAACTATCTGGGCCTCTGCAACGACCCCGCCGTCGTCTCAGCCGGGAAGGCTGCGCTCGACCACTTCGGCGCCGGCACCGGATCGGTGCGTTTCATTTGCGGCACGTTTACGGTGCACCGTGCCCTCGAAGCCGCCTGCGCAAGGCTCGTCGGAACCGAGGCCAGCCTGAGTTTCGTCAGTTGCTGGAATGCCAACGAAGCCACACCCGGCACCCTGCTCGGCGAAGATGATATCATCATCAGTGACCAGCTGAATCACGCGTCGATCATTGACGGCATTCGTCTCGCCAAGGCCATCACCAAATGCCAGACCGGCGTCTACAGGCACGCCGACCTGGACGACCTCGATGCAAAGCTCTCCGCCGCGCGAGACCGGCGCGTCCGGATGGTCATCACCGACGGGGTGTTTTCGATGGAAGGCGCCATCGCCAACCTGCCCGACCTCGTGACACTCTGCCGCCGTCACGACGCCGTGCTCGTCGTCGACGATTCGCACGCCACCGGCGTGCTCGGCGCAACCGGCCGCGGCACCGCCGAGCATTTCGGCATGCTCGGTGAAATCGACATCATCACGTCCACGCTCGGGAAGGCACTCGGCGGCGCCGCCGGCGGTTTCGTCGCGGCGTCTGCAAACG
>JBDTQV010000273.1:0-3540 GCA_039932015.1 Gemmatimonadota bacterium
TCCGGAATGGCGGGTGTCTGCTGCAGGATGTCGATGATGGGAAACCGGTCTTCCATTTCGACCGCCATGAAGAGGCGGGGCATCACCGGAAAGTGGAAGGCCATGTGGCACTCGTCGCCGTCGCCAAAATACTGAACCGCTTCGTCCGGCCACATGTTGGCTTCCGCGAGCAGCATGCGCCCGCGGTACCGTGTGTCGACGTGTTGGCGCATCTTCTTCAGGAAGGCGTGGGTCTCCGGCAGGTTCTCACAGCTGGTGCCTTCGCGTTCATACAGATACGGCACGGCGTCGAGCCGGAAGCCGTCGACGCCGAGCTTCAGCCAGAAATCGAGTGCCGAAAGAATTGCCTGATGCACGGCGGGGTTGTCGAAATTGAGGTCCGGCTGGTGGCTGTAGAAGCGATGCCAGAAGTACGCGCCGGCGTCCGGATCCCACGTCCAGTTGGACCGCTCGAAGTCCTTGAAGATGATGCGGACGTCGGTATACCGGTCCGGCGTGTCGCTCCACACGTAGAAGTTGCGCGCCTTGCTGCCGGCCGGCGCACGCCGCGCGGCCTTGAACCACTCGTGCTGGTCCGAAGTGTGATTGACCACGAGCTCGGTGATGACGCGAAGCCCCCGGCGATGGGCCTCCTTCAGGAAAATCTTGAAGTCCTGCAGCGTGCCGTACGACGGGTTGACGTCGGTGTAGTCGGCAATGTCGTATCCGTCGTCGCGCAGTGGAGACGGATAGAAGGGCAGCAGCCAGATCGCGGTGACGCCGAGGTCTTCGAGATACGGGAGCCGCTCGGTCAGTCCGGCGAAATCACCGATGCCGTCGGCATCGCTGTCGTTGAACGCACGTATGTGCACCTGATAGATGATGGCGTCCCGATACCAGTCGGACTTGCTCATGCCGTCTCCGTTGCCTGCCCACGATGGATACGCCAGATGTTCCCGACCGTCTCGGCGGGATTGAACGTCACCCGTCGCGCCGGACCGTCCCAGTCCTCGATCTCGCCGCTCAGCAGACTCTCGACTCTGAGCGGCACACCTTCGTCGATTCCGAGCTGAGCGAACGGCAGCTCGAGCTCTGCGTCCTGCGGAGTGGCCGGGTCGGTGGAGACGGCAATGAGGAGGTCGTTGCCCCACTCCGCCTTGCTGTAGAACAGCACCGCCGGATTGCCGCTCGGATGAAATGCGATGTTGTCGGACCGCTGCAGCGCGCGGTTCTCGCGCCGGATCGTGTTCAGGCGTGCGATGTCCGCGGCGAGGTTCCCCACAGCGTCCCAGTCGCGGAAACGCACCTGGTATTTCTCGCTGTCGAGGTATTCCTCGCTGCCATGGCGCGCCGGCGCATTCTCCCCCAGTTCGTAGCCGCTGTAGATGCCGTACAGGGGCATCAGCGTCCCCGCAAGCAGCAGCCGGATGCGGAACGCCGCGATCCCACCGGTTTGCAGATAGTCGTGCAGAATGTCCGGTGTGTTGATGAAGAAATTGCCGCGGAAATAGTCGGCCACGTCGGTGCCGGCGAGCTCGGTGACATACTCTTCCAGCTCGGCCGCCGTATTTCTCCATGTGAAATACGTATAGCTCTGCGTGAACCCCAGCTTCGCGAGATTCTTCATCCGCTTGGGACGGGTGAAGGCTTCACTGAGAAAGATTACCTCCGGGTGACGCTCCTGCACATCCGCGATTATCCACTCCCAGAACGCGAATGGTTTCGTGTGCGGATTGTCCACCCGAAATGTACGGACGCCCTGCTGCACCCAGAAGAGCAGCACGTCGCGGCACGCGGACCAGAGCGCCTCGCGCTCATCGCACCAGAAATTGATCGGATAGATGTCCTCGTACTTCTTCGGTGGGTTCTCGGCGTACTTGATCGTGCCGTCGGGCCGGACGAAGAACCACTCGGGATGCTCGGTCACCCACGGGTGATCGGGCGAGCACTGCAGGGCGTAGTCCAGGGCCACATCGAGCCCGAGCCGCCCCGCCGCCTCCACGAAGTCCCGGAAATCCTGAAGCGTGCCGAGTTCGGGATTCACGGCGTCATGGCCGCCGTGCTCGTTGCCGATGGCCCACGGGCTGCCGGGGTCGTCCGCACCGGCAACGAGGCTGTTGTTGGGTCCTTTGCGATGCGTCGTGCCGATCGGATGAATCGGCGGCAGGTAGATCACGTCGAAGCCCATCGCCGCCACGCGGCCCAGCGCCCGCGAGGCATCGGCGAAGGTGCCGGCGCGACCCGGCCCGGGTGCAGTCGAGCGCGGGAAGAACTCGTACCACGCGGCGCATGCGGCGCGCACAGGATCGACGCGGATACGATATTCGCCGTCCGCGCGTGTGAGCCCGTGCCGCGGCGCGTTCACCGCCATCAGCTCGACGAGACCGGCATTCAGGGCGGCGGCGATCCGCCGTTCGGGGGCGTCGCCGCCCGCGAGCGTCGCGGCGGCGCGGTCGAGGGCGTGTCGCTCCGCGCCGCGTGCGTGCCGGGCGGCTTCGTGCACCAGCTCGGCGCCCTCGATCAGTTCACTCGAGACGTCGAGCTCTGCCGCCGCTTTCTTTTCCAGCTCGCCGCGCCACGTCGCAAACCGGTCAACCCACGCCTCGACGGTGAAGCGCCACATCCCTATGCGGTCAGCGGTAAACGTCGTGCTCCACCGGTCGTCTTCGAACGAATACGTCAGCGGCACGGAGCGCCACGCCTCGTCGCCCGGGGCGAGCGTCAGCAGCTCCGCGGCCAGACGGTCGTGACCCTCGCGGAAAATGTCGGCGCCTGCCATGACGGCGTCGCCGAGCGCGCGCTTCACCGCGTACCGGCCGGCGTCGAGTACCGGTGAGAGGCACTCGATCACGATTGCCGGTGCGTCAGCCATGCCTGCCTCCTCGCCGTCAGTTGCAGCACCTCCAGCCGGCGCCGCTGCCATTGTGCGTCGATGCCCCCTTCTCAGTTAATCGTGGCCGGCGGACAATTGCAACGCGCAGAATTGCTCGCGGGCGCCGCGGACTTGCCCGTGCGCGACTTTTCCGGGTAGAATGCGCGGCCCGGCCACCGTCGTCGTGCCGTCCTCAATGGTGAATTGCAACTTCATGCCCAAGCGCGACTTCCTCGCCATTCCCAACTTCTCGCGCGACGAGCTCGTCGCGTTGTTCGCGTTGGCCGCGCGGATGAAGAGTGGTGAGTATCGCGAGAAGCCGCTGACAGGCAAGACGCTGGGGATGATCTTTGCGAAGAGCTCGACCCGCACGCGCGTGTCCTTCGAGGTGGGTGCCTGGCAGCTCGGTGGCCACGCGCTCTTTCTCTCCGCGCGCGACATCCAGCTCGGCCGGGGCGAGCCGATCCGCGACATGGCCCGCGTGCTCTCGCGCTATCTCGACGGTATCATGATCCGCACGTTCGATCATGCGGATGTCGAGGAGCTTGCCCAATTCGCCACGATCCCGATCATCAACGGCCTTACCGATCTGCTGCATCCGTGCCAGATCCTCGCCGACCTGCTCACGATCCGGGAAAATCTTGGCGGGTGGGAGGGGAAAGTGGTCGCGTGGGTGGGCGACGGAAACA
>JBDTQV010000274.1:0-3522 GCA_039932015.1 Gemmatimonadota bacterium
ACGATCGGCCGGTGACCCAGCGCGAGCGCCTTCCGCGTCACGAACCGCGTCTGCGGCATGGGCCCCTCGGCCGCATCGACCAGGATCAGCACGCCGTCCACCATCCGCAGGATGCGCTCGACTTCGCCACCAAAGTCGGCGTGGCCCGGCGTGTCCACGATGTTGATCTTGGTGCCGTGCCAGTTGACCGCAGTGTTCTTCGCCAGAATCGTGATGCCGCGCTCGCGCTCGAGCGGATTTGAATCCATCACCCGTTCGGCGACTTGCTGATTGGCGCGAAACGCCCCGGCCTGCCGGAGCATCTGGTCGACCAGCGTGGTCTTGCCGTGGTCGACGTGGGCGATGATGGCGATGTTACGAATCAAGTTGCACTTCCCAAATAGGAGACTGCCGACCGGGCCTGCGTTACTGGTACTGCCCCATCAGACTGCAAAGGGCCCCACCGGCGGGCCCCGAGCGGCGCATATATAGACGTCCGCCGGTCCAGCCGCAAGACGCTGCCATCAATGGCGATGGCCATGTCCGCCATGGTCATGGGCTTCGCCGCTTCCACCCGCCACGTGAACCGGCTCGCAACCGCCCTCGACCTCGAGCTGAATCGTCACATGTCCGATGCCCAGGCGCCCCATCTGTACCCTGATTTCCTCGAGCACACCCGGGTGCGCTTCCAGGTCGGGAACGACGGCATGCCCGCTCATCGCGACGACGCCGCTGGTGACGGTCCAGACATGCAGATCGTGCACCGCACTCACGCCGTCCACCTCCAGGATCCTGCCCTGCACCTCAGTCATCGACACGCCACTCGGCACCGCTTCGAGCAGCACATTGGTACATTCGCAGATAAGGCGCCACGCACCGCCAAGGATCACCAGCGCCATCAGCACCGACAGAATCGGATCGATCGGCATCCAGCCGGTGCGGAGAATGACCACACCCGCCGCCAGCGCCGCGACAGAACCGAGCACGTCACCCAGCACATGAAGGTAGGCGCCGCGCGTGTTCAGGTTGTGCTGGTGCGCCCCGTGCAGCACCGCGAGCGCGACCAGATTTGCCACCAGTCCCGCCGCCGCAACGACGAGCAGAAGCCCGCCGCGCACTGGCTGAGGATTTCCGACCCGGTGCACCGCTTCCACCACCACCCAGATCGCGATCCCAATGAGCGCCGCACCATTGATCAGCGCCGCGAGAATTTCCCAACGCAGGTAACCGTACGTGTTCCGTTCGTCCGCCGGGCGCTGCGCAATCCAGGCGGTCAGCAGCGAGAGGCTCAGCGCGCCTACGTCGGTGAGCATGTGCCCCGCATCGGCGAGCAGCGCGAGCGATCCGCTCATCCATCCGCCTGCCGCCTCGACGACCATGAACACGGTCGTGACGGCGAGCACGATCCAGAGCCGGCGGGTGGCACCGCGCGCCGGGCGGTGCATGCAGTCTGCCGGCTGAAACGCCAGGGCGCTCGTCGGCTCGCTCACAGTTTGCCCGATCCCAGGCGGAGCCGCACCGACTCGGCGTGCCCGGCCAGTCCTTCCGCTTCCGCCAGAGCGATGACGCTCGGCCCATCCTGCTCGAGGCGCCGGCGACTGTAGCGAATCACGCTCGTGCGCTTGACGAAATCGTACACGCCGAGGGGCGAGGCATGCCGCGCCGTGCCACCCGTGGGAAGCACGTGACTGGGGCCGGCGACATAGTCTCCGATCGCCTCTGCCGTGTCGGCACCGAGGAAGATGGCGCCGGCGTGACGGACACTGCTCGCGATCCGCTCGGCGCCTTCGGCGACGATCTGCAGATGCTCCGGCGCGCGCCGGTTGGCGACCTCGATCGCATCGCGCACATGCGGCACCAGCACGATGAGCCCGTTGCGCTCCAGCGACGTTCGCGCGATTGCCGCGCGGGGTGCGCTGGCGAGTGCCCGCTCGAGCGCTTCAGGAATCGCGTCCGCCAGCGCCGCCGAGGTCGTCACCAGCCATGCGGTGGCGTCCTCATCGTGTTCCGCCTGGGCCAGAAGGTCCGCGGCGATCCACGCAGGGTTTGCGCTCGCGTCAGCGATGATCAGTACTTCGGTCGGTCCGGCGATCATGTCTATGCCCACCAGGCCCACCACCTGGCGCTTGGCCTCCGCGACGAACCGGTTGCCCGGGCCCACGATCTTGTCGACTCGCGGGATCGTTGCCGTGCCATACGCCAGCGCCGCCACTGCCTGTGCGCCACCCACCCGGAAAACCCGGGTAACGCCGGCGAGCGCGCACGCCCCAAGGACCGTGTCCGTCACGCCCTGCGGCGGAATCACGGCAACGATCTCCTTCACGCCGGCCACCACTGCCGGTACGGCATTCATGATCACCGACGATGGGTACGACGCCTTGCCACCGGGCACGTAGAGTCCGACCCGGTCGAGCGGCACGACGCGCATGCCGAGCAGGCTGCCGTCCTCGCTCGCGAGCTCGAAGCCCTCGTCGCGCTGGAATTCGTGATACTCGCGCACCCGGTCGACCGCCGTCACCAACGCGTTCCGCACCGCCGGTTCGAGGCGCTGGAGCGCGTGCTGGCAGCTCTCGCCCGCGATTTCCCATTCCGCGGGGGCGAGATCCACGCCGTCGAACTGCAGCATGCGGGCGCGCACCGCCGCGTCCCCGCCGGTTCGCACCTCTTCGAGGATGGTCGCCACGACTTCGCGCGCTTCGAGATCGGGAGCGGCGAAGCGCGGAAGAAACGGATCGATCGCGGAGAACGGGGGGACGTCGAGGCGGCGCATCACCCGGCGGACTCGCGGTAAAACCGCATAACTATTAGACTTAACGCGTATGGAATCACAAAACACCTCGACCGGGTTCGCGCTCGTCGCTGTCTTCGTGCTCGTCATCGCGAACGCGTTCTTCGTCGCGACCGAATTCGCACTCGTCAGCGCGCGCAAGACGCGGCTGGACGAGATGATTCGCGCCGGAAACCGCAAAGCTACCCTTGCGCGACGGGCCATTCAATCGCTCGCCCGCTACATCTCCGCTACCCAGCTCGGTATTACCCTCAGCTCGCTCGGCCTCGGCTGGATTGGCGAGCCGGCCGTCGCGCACCTGCTTGACGGCGCCTTTGCCGGCCTGCCGCCGACGCTCGCCGGCGTCGCCCGCCACACGATTGCTTCCGCCGTTGCGTTCACGTGTATCACGATGCTGCACATCACTCTGGGAGAGCTGGTGCCCAAGGCGGTGGCGCTCGTGTACCCGGAAACGGTCAGCACATGGACGGTGGCACCGCTGATGGGCTTTGCCTGGATCATGGCCGGCCCAATTGCCGTGTTGAAGGGAATTTCCAACCGCCTCCTGGCGCTCATGAACATTCGCCCGCCCGGTGAGGTGGACCGCCTGCACTCTCCGGAAGAGATCCGGATGCTGGTGGAACAGAGCGAAGAAGGTGGAACCCTGCTGCGGGGTGACGCCCGGATGCTCGAGGGCGTGTTCGAGTTCAGCGAGAAGACAGCGCAGGAGGTCATGACGCCCCGGACCCAGATGATCGGCCTCGCGGCCGACGTCA
>JBDTQV010000275.1:0-3497 GCA_039932015.1 Gemmatimonadota bacterium
CGTCGAATTCATCGGCATTAGCTGGAGCGCGCGGTCGGCTGCGGCGCGTGCCTCCTCGAGGCGGTGGGACGACGCCAGCACACTTGCCCTGAGCGCCCACCGACTTCCCGTTCTCGGATCGAGGTCGGTCATCCGGGTTGCGTGCACCAGCGCCGAGTCCCATTGGCCGCGCAGAATCTCCACAACGGTCTGCGAGCCGAGCAACTTCGGATTCGAGGGGTCGAGGCGCAGGCCAACTTCGATGGCTCGCTGGGCCGAATCGGCATCGATCTTCACGAACCGATAGTAGAACGCAAGACTCATGTAGCCGGCGGCTGCAGACGGCGCGAGCGCGATCGACCGATCGATAGCGCGGCGTGCTGCACGCGCCAGTTCGGGTGTTGGCGCCCCACCATTCGTGTAGAGCGAGGCGTAGCTCGTGCCGAGATCCGCCCAGGCGTCGGCGAATTCGGGATCGAGCGCCACCGCCTGCTCGAGCGCCGCGATGGTCACGCGAAGTGACGCCAGGAATCCGCCGTTCTGCGCCGACGCCTTCGCGCGGAGATACGCATCATACGCCGCGAGGTTCTTCGTCGGCCGCGCCTCGAGCCGCGTCTTCACGCTGTCGGTGAGCGCCACGTCGAGCTTGCCCGCCACCCGCGACGCAATATCCGACTGCACCTGGAACACATCCGTGAGCGCCGCGTCGAACGGTTCCTGCCACTTCGCTTCGCCCGACCGCGCGTCGATCAGCTCGGGACTCACCCGCACCCGGCTCGTGCCGTCCGCCCGCTTCTCCCAGCGCACCTTCCCCACCAGCAGATAGTCGACACCCAGCTCGGCCGCGATGTCGCGCAGCGACTTCGTGCTCTTCCGGTACTGACTGGAGCTGGTCGACGCGGTGACACGCAGGCCCGGGAGTGCCGTGAGCTTGCCGCGCACTTCCTCGGTGAGCCCGTCGGCGAAGTAGTCGTCGCTCGCGGCACCCTGATTCTCAAACGGCAGCACGGCGAGCCGGCGCCCGCCGCCGGCGTCCGCTCCGTGGTCCCGCCGCCACGCGAACAGCACCCCGAGACCGACCGCGAACCCAATCACCATCGTGACAAGGGCCACCGGCGCCCGCCGCCGTGGCCGGACCGCAGGCGCCGCCTTGGGTGCGGCAATCGCTGCGGCCGTCACCTCCGCCGGCGCCAGCGCGCGCGCGAATTCCGCCGCGGAGGCATACCGATCTGCGGGCACCGCAGCGAGCGCGCGTTGCACCGCTGCGTCCACTGCCTCGGGCACGGTGGGCCGGGCCCGCCGCACCGGGGGCGGGTCGCCGGCAAAGCGCTTCGCGATGATCGCCTGCGCCGTAGGGCCGGTGAACGGCGGCTCGCCCGCAAGCATCTCGTAGGTGACGGCGCCGAGGCTGTAGACGTCGCTCCGCGCGTCGATCTGGCGTTCGCCGGCCGCCTGCTCCGGGCTCATGTAGGCGGCGGTGCCGATCGACATGCCGGTCTGCGTCAGCCGGTCCTGATCCGCCGCCTCCGCCAGCGAGCGGGCAATGCCGAAGTCGGCGACGAGGGTGTTGCCGTCTTCGGTGAGCAGCAGGTTTTCCGGCTTGATGTCGCGATGAATGATGCCGTGGCGGTGCGCGTACTCGAGCGCCTGTGCCGCCTCGCGCGCGATCCGGACCGCGTCGGCAACGGGGAGCTGCCGCTCGCGCTCGAGCCGGCCCCGGAGACTTTCGCCCTCGACGAACGGCATCGTGAACCAGAGATGGCCGGCGTCGTCGCCACTGTCGTGCACGGTGAGGATGTGCGGATGCTGGAGCTGGGCGGCGGTTTCGATCTCGCGCTGAAAGCGCTCGGGGCCGAGCGTCGCCGCCAGGTCCGGGTGCAGCACCTTGAGCGCGACCGGACGCTTGTGCTTGAGGTCGTGGGCGAGATAGACCGTGGCCATGCCGCCGCGGCCGAGCTCGCGCTCGATGCGATACCGGGCGGCGAGCGCGGCGACAAGTGCGACCGGTGGAGACCCGGCGGGAGTGGTCAGGTGACCTCTATATATGGAATAGCGACGGGACGGCCGATGAGTCGCCGAGGGGAAGATACGTGCGGCGCGGGTTACCGGCCAGTTCAAACGTCATTGCGAGGAGCGGCGCCGGGAAGCGCCACGCACAAAACGACACGGCAGGCCGCCGAACTGCGCGACCTGCCGTGCTTACTGCTGCTCGTCAGCTAGCGGTCAGGCTGCTGCGATGAACATGCCCGCAATTGCCAGCACCGCGTCCTTGCTGAGCGGTTCGTCGAACGCTTCGCTTGCGGCGTTGCTCGACCCGAACGTTGTCGTGTCGACGCCAAGCTGTGTCGTCACGTTCTCACCGGCGTAGACCGCGGCGAGTGCCGCCACATCGGTGTTGTTACCGGTGATCCAGCCCTTCTGTCCCCGCAGCCGCCGCACTTCGGACGCGTGGCGCGCCTCGACTGAATGAATGCGGAGCGCGATCGTGAGCGTGGCGTTGTCGCTGATGAGGTTGGTCGCCTGGCCCTTGTAGGCCCGGACGCCGGTGTCCTCGAAGCCCTGCGCCAGCGCCTGGAAGGTCGCGTAGTTGTTGAATGGGTCGAACGCGCCGCCCGCGGTGAAGTCGAACGTCGGCTTGGCCACCGCGGCCGTGCCGAGCGCGCCCTTAAGGAGGGCGACGTGCGCGGTTTCGTGCTTGCTGATCTGCTGGAAGATCGTGAGATCTGCCGCCGGGATCAGGCCAGCCTTGGCGACGCCGGTGCGATAGTACTCGTCCTCGAGGTACTCGAGTGTCAGCGCGAAGTTGAGCGTGTCCACGATGATCTGCGGGAGCGCGCTCGAGGCAAAGGCCTGCCGGGCCGTCATCGCGAGCGCGACCGGCACGGATGCCATCGCGAACGCGCCAGCCGCGGAACCGCTGCGCCGAAGCATGTCACGGCGGTTGCTCACGCGCTCGATGACTTCGGGATCGTTGATGGCGTCGAGAATGGTCTGCTTGCTCATGGGATGATCGCTCCTCACGCGGTCGGAATGCCGGAGGCATTGATGCTGGAGGTGACGTAGGCTCCGGCGTGGCTGCTGTCCAGCACCGTGGAGGGCGGATTGACGACGTCGAGTCCGGTCATCACGTCGACGACATCGTCGCCGGCGAAGCTCGCGGTCTTCGGCGCGAGGAGGTCGCGGATGGCCGCGGCATGACGCGCCTCGACCGATACGATCTTGCCGGCCACAACGAGGTAGTCCGGATTGGTGATGAGCTGGCCGGCGCCGTTATACGCGGAGACGCCCAGATCCTCAAAGACCTTCGCGGCGCCAAGGACCGACGCGCGGCTGGCAAAGTTGATCGATGTGAAGTCGACGCTGAGCGCGGCGATCGCGTTCGCGCCGAGCGCAGCCTTGAAGAACTCGCGGTGAATCACTTCGTGGTCGCGGATGTCGGTGAGGATCGCCTGCTCCGCCGGCGTCGAGCCGCTGTAGAAACTGGAGACCACCTTGACGTAGAACGCGGCCTCGAGCTG
>JBDTQV010000276.1:0-3487 GCA_039932015.1 Gemmatimonadota bacterium
CGAAATCGCGCAGCCGGACGAGCGGCGCGCCAGCGGGCACACTCATGCCTTCGCGAACCAGCACGCCGGCGATGAATCCGCTGTCAGGAGCGACGAGCAGCGCCGTACTGGCCGGCGCGGCGGTAAACGCGCCACTGACTGTGATCGACCATGGCACGAGTGTCACGAGCAGCAGCAACGCGACCAGCGCCACCGCGCCCCAGAGCCGCACCGGCCGTGATCGAAGAGTTGCCCGATGTTCCCGCAACGACAACGCGCCGGCCCCGGCCCATGATCTGATCTGAGCGCGGAGCATGACCACGATTCCGGCGAACGCGGCGATCGCCCCGGCGGCACCGAACACGCGATTCGCCCGTCCAATGACGAAGCTGCCCACGAGCGTGAGCACGAACGTCAGATAGGCGATCGCACACAGCCCGTAGATCGTGAAAATCCGGCGCTCGCGCTCGGTGGCCGGCGGCATCGGCATCTCCAGGCGCAGCACGTGACGCCGGATGAGCCAGTCGATATGACTGAACGCCCGGTGCCGCAGGTTCGGCACTTCGAGGTAGTCGCTCAGGGCGAAATACCCATCGAGCGGCATCAGCGGATTCGCGTTGGTCAGAACCGAGAACACTCCGCCAAAGAGAAAGGCCAGTAGCGCCACCTGCGACAGCAGCGTACCGGAATCGGCGATCCACCAGATGATACCGGCGAGCGTCGTGAACACCCCTTCGATCCAGACCCCGGACGCCGTGACCCAAAGCCGCGCACGCAGCTCCGGAAAGATCCACGCGTCATTCACGTTGGCGTAGAACGCCGGCTGGAAGTACATGAGCATGAACCCCATCTCGTGTACTTCGCCGCCGAAATATTTGCACGCGAAGCTGTGCCCCAGCTCATGAATGAGAATGATCACGAGGAGCGTGCACCAGAACGCGATGGCGTGGCCGACCGTGAAAGTGCTGAAGTCGGTCAGGTGACCCATCGCCGAGTGCAACTTGGGCCAGTTGAAGGCCAGCATCGCGATGTTCGCAACGAAGAGCGCAATGGAGAAGATGAGGAACGGGCGGCGGAACATGAAAGCGACGCGCGGCATCCAGCGATCGAGCATGGCGTTGGGATCACCGAGCGACCACCGCATCCGCATCAGCTCGCCCTTGAACAGTTTCGGCTTCGCGCGGCGGCTCCGCTCGGCGCGCAGTCGCTCGACCTGCAACGTGCTCCGCTCGGTGAGCGAGCGTTCGATCAGCCCCATTCGGCTGAGCTTCTGGGCAAACCCTTCGACCACCGCCTCGGACACGCCGATTCCGGCGTCGCGCAGTGCCGCCGCGGCGGCGCCGCACGTGCGCGTTCCGTCAAGCGCGCGCATGACTGTCACCTCGACGGACCGAAAGCGATAATACTTCTGGTTCTCGAGGTCCTTCACGACGTAGCTGAGCTCGCCGCGATACGTTTGCTCGATGATGGCGATGTCGGGACGCAGGCGGGGCATCCGGCTCATCGGCTGGCGCGCACCACCGTATCGCCTCGCACGAGACCGCTCACCACCTCGACCCGGCCGCCGCCGAGATCGGCGCCAAGCGTGACGGCGCGGAGGGTCGTTTTGTCGTCCGCCCAGACGAGCGCATACCCGTCTTCGGCGAGCGCATCTCGAGGCATGGCGACAGCATGCCGGCGGTCGGCGCCGAGCTGGACGGTCACGCTCGACCCTGGCATCAGCCGCGCAGCCGGATCGAGCTGCAACACCAGCTCCCGCGTGCCACTCGCCGCATCGATCGCCGGCGACGCACGCACGACGCGCGCGGACGTAGGTGAGGCATGGAAGCTGGTGACAATTGCGCGCGCACCGATTCGGATGCCCTCCACGGAACCCTCGGGCACGCGTACCGAGACCAGCAGCGGTGCCGCCGCGGTGATTCGGAACAGCGAGTCTCCTACCCCGACCAGGCGGCGAGCGCGCGCCATGCGCGCCGTGACCACACCGGAAAACGGGGCGACGACGCGCGTGAGCGTCATGCCTCGCTCCGCTTCCTTCAATTGAATTTCAGCTCGCCGGAGCTCGGATTCAGACTGCTCAAGCTCAGCGGTGGTGGCACCGCCGGCCGTGGCGAGCGCCTTCTGCCGCGCCGCGATGCGCCGCGCATTCTCGGCGCCCTCGGTTGCGCGCGCGAGCGCGATCGCCTGATCGGTGCTCTCCAGCCGCGCGAGAAGTTGCCCGGACTTCACCGCGGTGCCGAGGTCGGCGAGCACGGCTTCGATCATCCCCGCTGACCGAGCCAGCACCGCCGCGTCGTTCTCGACATACAGCTGGCCCGCGAGCGACAGCGGTGCATCGACCGTTGCCGTATCCACCATCGCAAGCGCGGACGCGGCCGGCCGGCTGGCGCCCGGCGTGGCCGGTGTGGCCCGCTTCGCTGGCGCATCGCTGCACGCTGCCATCACGAGCGCGGCGGCGAGCGACGGGACAGCACATGAGATCACGCGCATTGGCATCATGCCCACATCCTCCACCACAGAAGCCGGGCCCATCGGGCGGGTGCCCGGAACATGCGTGCGGCAACGGATGCCGGCGCCGTAAGTACGCGCGCGTATGCGGCCATTCCAGGGCGCAGAAGCGCATCCGGGTTGGCGACCGCGGCGCGAACGGGAAACGATACGCGCTCGGCAGAGTCGGTCGGCAGCGGGCCCAGTGACGTTACGCGGCCCACAAATGTCCGCTGAGGGAGCGCGTCGACTCGAAGTCGCACCTCGCTGCCCACTGCGACGCGCCCGATGTCGCGCTGGTCGATACCGAACTCGAGCTCGAGACTGTCAGTGCGGCCGATGGTCGCCACGAGATCGCCGGCATCCAGATACGCACCGACACGCTCTTCGGGCCGGGGCGTGAGCACGATGCCGGGCGCCGACGCGCGAATGGTCGCGGCCGCAAGCTGCTCATCGAGCAGCGCCGCCTGTGCGCGGAGGGTTTCGCCGCGCATCCGCTGGGCTCGCTCTTCCGCGGCATCACCGTGGCTGGCGGCTAGCGAGGCGGCGCGATCCGCGGCGGCAACTGCGGCGACCGCGACGATCCGCGCGGTCCGCATGTCGACATCGCGAAGCTGTGCGAGGGGCGCTCCGCGTGCGACCGCACTGCCTTCGTGGATGAGCACACGCTCGACGACGCCGGGCACCAGTGCCCGCACCTCGGTCAGCGCGAGCGGCCGGAAGGCCGGATTCGTCCCACTCACCCGGAGCGGCCAGCGAATGAGTGTGAGAGCGGCAAGCGCAGCCACGGCGAGCGCCGCGTAGGCCTGGCGCTGGCGGCGCGGCAGCTCCATGAATGCGCGCTTCTTCGCGGCGAGCGCCCCGAGTGTATCGACCAGCGGCACCTGCGCGTAAAGCTGGGCGTTCCGGAGAGCGACGGCGGTCTGGTTCGCGAGGATCGCGGCGATCTCCCGCTGCATCGGCGTGGCAAACTCGGGACGACTGGCCTCGAACAGCAGGATGCCGACGGTGCCTTCCTCGT
>JBDTQV010000277.1:0-3480 GCA_039932015.1 Gemmatimonadota bacterium
GCAAGAGCACCTGCTACGCGACCGACGGGCTCGCGCAGTGCACCTTCTTCTTCGATTTCGAGAAGCCGGCCGCGCAGGCATCGCAGGACATCCGCGATGCAATCTCCACCAAGCGGGCCGACCTCCCGGCCGAGATGAAGGAACCGATCCTCACCCGGTTCGATCCGGGCGACATGCCGATCATGACGCTCACGCTCACGTCGCCCACGCAATCCGCCATCGCACTGACGCGGCTGGCCGATCCAACGGTGACGCGCGGCCTGCGCGGCATTCCCGGCGTGGCGCAGGTGGATGTGGTCGGCGGGATCACGCGCGAATTGACGGTCGAGCTCAAGCCCGAAGCGCTCCAGGCAGCCAACATCAGCGTGTCGCAGGTCGTGCAGGCGCTGCAGACGCAGAACCTCGCGGCACCGGTGGGCCGCGTGAACGGGGCGCTCGACGAACGCACCATCCGGCTCCGTGGCCGTCTCGAAGCGCCGACCGACTTTGCGAACGTGGTCATCGCCGAGCGCGGCGGACAGTCGGTCCGGCTGGGCCAGCTCGCCAACGTGCGCGACGGCACCGAGGAGCCGCGCAACATTGCGCTCTTCAACGGGCGGGAAGCCGTCGGCATCGAGGTGCGGAAGGCAAAGGGCTACAGCACCACGGCCGTGAGCGACCGCATCCGCGAGCGCATCGTCGAGCTCGAGAAGCAGATGCCCAAGGGCACCAAGCTCGAGCTGGTGCAGGACGCCGGCACGCGCGTCGCGGCCGCCGTCCGCAACGTGCAGGAAGCGCTGATCGAAGGCGCGCTCCTCACCGTGCTGGTCGTCTTCGTGTTCCTCAACTCGTGGCGCTCGACGGTCATCACCGGGCTGGCGCTGCCGGTGAGCGTGCTCGCCTCGTTTATCGCGGTCTGGGCGTTTGGCTTCACGCTGAACACCATGTCGCTGCTCGGGCTTTCGCTGGCGATCGGCATTCTGATCGACGATGCGATCGTGGTGCGAGAAAATATCGTGCGCCACATCGAGCTCGGCATGGATCACATGGAGGCCTCGCACAAGGGCACCGACGAGATCGGTCTCGCCGTCGCGGCGACGACCTTCTCGATCGTCGCGGTGTTCGTGCCGATCGGCTTCATGTACGGTGTGGGCGGCCAGTGGTTCAAGCCGTTCGCGCTCACCATCGCGTGCGCGGTACTCGTGTCGCTCTTCGTCTCCTTCTCGCTCGACCCGATGCTCTCGGCGTACTGGGCCGATCCGCAGACCGAGGGGCGCGAGCGGCGGAATCCGATCGCGCGTGCGCTCGATCGCTTCAACCACTGGTTCGACCGTCAGTCGATTCGGTATCAGCGGGTGATCGGCTGGGCGCTCGATCACCGGCTGGCAGTGGTCGGGGTCGCGGTGGCGTCGTTCGTCGCGGCCATCATGCTGCAGGCCACTGCCGGCGGCGTGGGCTTCGTGCCCGAGAGCGACCGGAGCGAAGTGAGTCTCATCATCGAGTCGCCGCCGGGCGCCAACCTCGACTACACGCGCCTCAAGGCCGAAGAAGTCACCCGGCTGATGCTGGCGCATCCGGAAGTGCGCTACACCTATACGGCCATCGGGACGGCAATTCCGTTCCGCGCGCCGGGCGTCGATCAGGCGCTCATGTACATTCGCCTCACGCCCAAGGCCAAGCGCAAGCTCAAGCAGGAGGCGCTGGGCACGGTGTTCCGGAAGGAACTCAAGAGCGTCGGTGGCGCCAACATCAGCGTCTTCACCAGCGGCTTTGGCGGCGCCATCAAGCAGCTCGACCTGCAGGTGAGCGGCGACGACCCGGCGGTGCTCACCCGGCTCGCACAGCAGATCGCCGATTCGGTGCGCAAGATTCCTGGCGCCGTCGACGTGGGTCTCTCGACCCGCGGCGAAAAGCCGGAGCTCGACGTGCAGCTCAACCGCGGGCTGGCCGGCACGCTCGGCGTGACCGTGGGCCAGGTGGCTCAATCACTGCGTCCCGCCTTTGCCGGGATCGATGCGGGTGACTGGGTCGATCCGACCGGCGAGACCCGCGACGTCACCGTTCGCCTCGCTCCCGAGGCGCGCGAGCGCGCCGCCGACCTGCAGATGCTCCCGCTCGTCGTAATGGGCGCCAACGGACAACCGGCCACCGTGCCCCTCGGCCAGCTCGCGACGATCACGAAGGCCAACGGCCCCGCGCAGATCAATCACCTGAATCGCGAAGCGGTGGTGAACGTGCAGGCCAACCTCGAGGGCCGGGCACTCAACGAGGTGCAGAAGGACATCGATGCCGTCGTGGCGAGAACGCAGCTTCCGCCGGGCTATCACGCCACGTGGGGCGGCCAGGCGCGCGACCAGAACGAGGTGTTCACGCGCATCTTCACCGCGCTCGGCACCGCCGTGATGCTGATGTACCTCATCCTGGTGATCCAGTTCGGTTCGTTCCTCGATCCGATCGCGATCCTGATCTCGCTGCCGCTCTCGCTCGTGGGCGTGGTGCTCGCGCTGATCATCACGCACGACACGCTCAACATCATGAGCCTCATTGGCGTCATCCTGCTGATGGGCATCGTGGCGAAGAACGCGATCCTGCTGGTCGACTTCGCGAAGTGGTCACGCGAGAAGGGCATGCCCCTCCGCGAGGCGCTGATCGAAGCCGGCCGCATCCGGCTCCGCCCCATCATGATGACGACGCTGGCGCTGATCGCCGGCATGATTCCGGTGGCGCTGGGCCACGGCGAAGGCGCGGACTTCCGGGCGCCGCTGGGCCGCGCGGTGATCGGCGGCGTCATCACGTCCACGCTGCTCACGCTCGTGGTGATCCCGACGGTCTATGAGATTCTGGATGAGACGCGGTCGTGGCTCGGCGCGCGGTTCCGGCGGATGCGCGGGGTGGCGGCACAACCGGCTGTCGCGCACGGCGCGGGGGTGGCGCCGCATCGGGGGGAGCCGTAGGCGGTCGGCGGTACGCCGAAGTGCCTTTGCGACGGGCGGGGCGAAGAAGCGATACGGGTGATTGATAGTTTTTTACCGCAGAGACGCAGAGGGTTTCGGGGTGTACGCGGTCCGTGCGCACCCCGAAACCCTCTGTGTCTCTGCGGTTCAACCCCTGACCGATCTTCGCATTGCCCGGATGCGCGCCTTAGCGGGCGCGCGATAGATGATCTCGTATGGTGACCGTTCAGCCATGGACTGGTACCAGCCGGCTGCTTCTTCGGTGCGGCCGAGTGCGACGAGCAGGTCGGCGCGGAGGAAGCGTTCGCAGGCCTGCGAGTAGAAGGGCGACGCGACGGTGAGCTGGAACCATGCTTCGCTCTGCCCGGCTTCCAGCTCGGCGAGGGCGGTCGCGGGATCGGAGCGGCTCCACGCGACTTGCGCGCGGGCGGCGCGGGTGAGATGGGATGCGAGCGCGGCGCCGTCGGGGGGGGGCGTGAGCCGGCCGAGTTCGGCGGCCCAGCGCTCGGCAGCGTCCGGGTCGTCGAGGCGCGCCTCGAGCAGCGTG
>JBDTQV010000278.1:0-3477 GCA_039932015.1 Gemmatimonadota bacterium
ACCGCTGGACGTACGTGTCGGTATGGAGCGCCGTCGAGAGCTGGCGTTGTCCGCGCTCGCGAATCGCACGCACAACCTCCGGATTGACGAGCAGACCGAGGTCGGGGTTTCTCGCGTCGGCACCGAAGCGGTTCAGCTTTGCCGCCAAGTCGTCGAGATGGCGCCGACTCGCGAGGTCCCCCAGCATGTTCGCCAGCGCCGCGTAGCGACCGTCGAGCGTAGCGCGTGTCTGAATCATCCCTTCGTACAGAGGCAGGGCGGCTACGAGTGTCGTCGCCGCGGTCGTTCCGAGCCGCCGGCTCGCGCAGAAGTGGAGAATGAGCGTGCCAGTAGGGAGTGCGAACTTCCATGACTCATTGGCTGAAATGCAGCCGTGCGAATCCGCCTCTGATCCCGCGGCAGCCCATGACGCGCGCCCATCCGGCTCCCCGTGCCGCATGTAGATGACGCCGCGATCATCGAGCACGCGACGCCCGCCCTCGAGCAATGAAAAAGCGTCCGGTGCGAGCATCGCCCACGGATCGATCTGAGTACCGGCCTCACCCGACCCGACCAGCTGCGGATCGCTACCGCTGCCCATGGCGCCGGGCCCATCATTGAACTGCGCCCCGTCAGTCCGCCCCACGATCCGGAAATGATCGTGCACGTATACCCACCGCCGCAGATGCTCCGCCAGGCGCTCGCCCTCGGGCCGTAGCGCCACCACATCCCGCCGCTGCCAGAACTCCTGCACAAACCGGCCGATGGCATCCGGCGTCAGACTGTCGAACGCAGCCATCTCGGCCGGCGTCGCCACCCAGCCGATGTCGGCCCGGTAGAGCAGGCGCCCGGCGGGACCCGGCCGCGCCGCGCCCGCCAGGTACGTGCGCACCGAGCTGTCCGGCAGCCCGGTCGCCGCGAGCGAGCGCGCAGACTCGAGTCCCGCGATCCCCGGATCACCGCCCGCCCGCGCGTACGCGCGGAGCGCCGCGAGTGCGGAGTCCTGGTGTCCGAGCGCCCGCTGCAGGCGCGCAAAGGCCAGGATTGGCTCGGTGCCGGATCCCGCCGCTACCGCCGATCGCACGGCGCGCTGGACTGCGGGATCGAGATCCTGTTCCGCCGCCGAGACGAGCAGGTCCGCCATCGTCGCCGCCGCAGGCGTGAAGGTCGAATCGGCGCCGATCGACTTGGCGAGAGCGGCGAGCGCACCGTGGCGCCACGTTTCGCCATCAGCCTGGTGCATCGACGCCTTCACCGCCAACTCGCGGCGGCCATACTCTAGCTTCGTGAGCGCGAGACCGTACCACGCGACCGCCGAGCGGCCGTTTCGGAACGTCGCCTCGTCGAATGCGGCAAGGGCGTCGTCCAGGGCCGCCCGTCCCTGGTCGAGCTCGGCCTCGCGCAGAAGGATCAAACTCTGGCGGAGCTGCGCGGCGCCGTCAGTTCCAGCCGCACGCATTTGGGCGCGACTCGCCTCGACGTACGGTGCGAGCCCGGCTCTCGAACCGATGCCGTTCAGTGTGTCACGAAATGCGAGCGCGGCCGCGCTGCTCGGCGAGATGCTCGTTGGTCTGGTCGTGGTGCTGCTCGTCGCGCGTTGCGCGGGGAGCGGCGATGCCACGGCGACGGCGCCAAGTAGCAGTGAGACCAGGCAAAGAGACTGAGGCCGTACCGGGGATGGCATCGGCAGCTCCGGATTGGGGTACCGAGCACAGCAGGACAGACGCGCGTGAGAGCCATTGCATGCTACGCGAAACGGCCGAAATGCGTCAGGGCGGATTTGCGATAACATAGGCCCTTTTTGCGACAGTCCCTATCTTTCAGCCGATCTGGACCCTGAACGCACCCGAGGAGCGCCGTGCCGACCATCCTGCCGATTGCCCATCAGCCGCCGCTTCCCGTTGAGCGCCTTATCGTGCGCGATGCTCCGGGAGACGAAGCGATCGAAATGGACGTCGTGATCGTCGGCGGCGGCCCGGCCGGGCTCGCCTGCGCCATCGAACTCGCCGGACTGGTGCGCCGGGAGCAGGAGAGTGGCGGCACGATGAGCGAGGTGAGCATCGCCGTGCTCGAAAAGGCCGGCAGCACCGGCGAGCACAACCTGTCGGGCGCCGTCGTGAATCCGCGCGCCTTTCGCGAGCTATTTCCGGACCTGCAGGACGCGAACTTTCCGTTTCGCCAGCCGGTCTCCGCTGAGGCGGTCTATTTCATGACCGAGAGCCGCGCCCAGCGGATTCCGACCCCGCCGTCGATGCACAATCGCGGCTATCACACGGCTTCGATCTGCGAGATCGTGCGCTGGCTGGGTGAGCAGGCCGAGGGACTTGGCGTCAACCTGTTCACCGGTTTCCCGGTCGATTCGCTGCTGGTCGAGGGTAACAGGGTTCGCGGCGTGCGCACTACTCCGTCGGGTCTCGATCGCGATGGCACGCCGGGCAGCGACTTCACGCCTCCGACCGACATCACCGCGCGCGTGACCGTCGTGGCCGACGGCACCCGGAGCGCGCTCGCGCAGGGATACCGCGAGTGGCAGCAGATCACGTCGGAAAATCCGCAGATCTACGCGCTCGGCGTCAAGGAAGTCTGGGAGGTGAAGCAGCCGCTCGATCGCGTCGTTCACACACTCGGCTGGCCGCTCCCGACCGACGCGTTCGGCGGCAGCTGGATGTATCCGCTCGGCGAAAACCAGGTTTCGCTCGGGCTGGTGGTGGGCCTCGATTACCACGACGCCGCGCTCGACGTGCACGAGCTGATGCAGCGCATGAAGCTCCATCCGCTCTTTCGAGGCCAGCTCGATGGCGGGCGGATGCTCGAGTGGGGTGCCAAGACGATTCCGGAGGGCGGATACTACGCGCTTCCCAGCCGCCGCCACGGCGACGGGATCGTCATGGTGGGCGATGCGGTCGGCTTTGTGGACGTGCCGTCGCTCAAGGGCATTCACTACGCGATGCAGTCGGGCATGTACGCCGCGCGGGCGATCTTCGCCGCACTCAAGGCCGGCGACACCTCCGCCGCCGCGCTCGCGCCCTACGACCGAATGGTCGACGAGAGCTACATCGTGTCCGACATGCGGCGCACGCGAAACATGCGCCTCGCATTCAAGGACGGGCTGTACGTCGGAGGAATCAAGGCCGGACTCATGACGGTCTCCGGCGGTCGGTTTCCCGGAGGCAGGATCGAAATGCCGCAGGATGCATCGGTCGAGCGCAGCGAGGGCCCGGCCACGCCGTTTGCGCCGGACAATACGCTGACCTTCAGCAAGCTGGACGCCAACTTCAAGTCGGGCAACGCTACGCGCGACACGATCCCGAGCCACTTGATCGTGGGCGCGGACGTCACCGGTGAGGTGGCTGATTTCTATGCGCATATGTGCCCGGCCGGCGTGTATGAGCGGGTGGGCGACGGACTTCGGGTGAACGCCCCCAACTGCGTTGATTGCAAGGCTACGGACGTCCTTGGGCCGCGCTGGATGCCCCGCGAAGGGGGCAGCGGCCCGAA
>JBDTQV010000279.1:0-3471 GCA_039932015.1 Gemmatimonadota bacterium
TGTACGTCTCGAATGGTGATTTCTACGCGACGACCGTCGTCGAACGTCTCGGACTCAGCCGTGATGGGCTCGTCCGAGCGGGCTGTGCGTGCTACACGACGGCAGAGGAAGTGAAGCGGCTGGTCGACGGGGTCGGGAGGCTGGCGGCGCGCCGCTAACCGGCGCTGCGCGCTGGGCCACCGCTCGCGCTCCATGGCAGCCGGCGCCGCTGTTCGGGCCAGTAACGGAGGGTGCGGTCCGGCAGTCCGAAATGATCGATCGCGGCCTTGGCCAGCGCAGCCGGCTCGCGGCGTCCTGCCGAGCGAAGGGTTTCGCGACGAATCTCCTTCGCGATCTTGAGGGGCCGCTCACCGGACGGGTCGAGCTGATGCGTCGCAGGTTCCGCTTCGCTCAGCAGCTCGGCCATGAAGTCGAAGGACAGCGCGAGATGCCGCTCGACGTCGTCGTTGGCCAGGTCCCACCGGCTCCGGTCCCGCGCCGCCTGCATTCCTCGCTGCCACCCCTGCGAATCCGTGATGTGTACCATGCCGCGAAACAGCCGCCGGTTGGTGCGCACGCTGAAGATCGTGGGTGAGATCACGCGATCGAGCAGCGTATTCGCCGCTGCGTGGTCCTGGAGAATCACGTCGCGCGCCGAGCGCGCGTAGGAATCGCCGAGGTGCGTCTCGATGCGGCTTTCCCAGTAGGAGTGTCCCACCGAGGCGGTGCTGCTCGTGAGCACCAGCTGGCGCGGCACGAAATAGTTGTGGGCGACGGTGTCCGCGGCGAGGTGGCAGAGATAGCCGAAGCCGAAGGCGCGCAGCGCATCGTCGCCCGCCAGGTCGTAGATCTCCTGTCCCACGTGCCAGTAGTGGCAGTGGCGTCCCACCGGCGCGAACTTCTTGGCGATCGACGAATCGGCGGCGATGTTGCCGTAGAGAAAATCGAAAGGAAAGGCGCGAAGCAGTTCCGCCACTGTCGCGGGCAGCAGTTGCAGATTGGCCAGAATCGATTCGCCGAGGTACACGTGCGTACCTGGCGTCCAGGCGTGCGCGGCATTGGGAAAGCAGCAGAGCACGAGCCCGACCCCCGCGAGCGCGAGGGCCAGACGTCCAGCGGTCATCGGCTGGGGACCAGCATCCGGCGCACGCGGCTGATCATTCCATCACCATTCCGGATCGAACGCACCGCCGCGGCAACGTCGAGCGCCGTGTCCTCCACCTCCTCGTGGACCACCGAGTAGAGCGCGTCGAGGTCTTCGAGCCGCTCCTCGACGCGGTCCATGCCACGCACGAGCTTTCGGCGCATGCGGCGGCTGGTCTGCGCAAAGGCGCCCGCCTCGTGCCGCACCGTCACCATCAGCTCCTGGCCCTGCTCGGCCAGATGGCGCACGGTCTGGATGGTTCCTTTCACGTCGTCCTGCATCCCGCCCACCATCGAGCCGACCTTCTTCACCTGTGCGGCGATCTTGCCCATTACCACCAGCAGCCCGATCGCGACCCCCAGGATGCAGAGCGCGATCACGGCGAGCGATATGGCCATCGTCGGGCCGACCCACGACGAACTGTCGGCAATCTGGAGATATGCGAGCGTATACATGGACCGGTCATCCTTGTCGAAAAGGGCTGCGGCCACCTGCGTCCGAGCGGTCGTGCTGTAACATAACGCGGACGGTCCGCTCCACCACCCGAACGTCGCGCTTGACGCTCATGCCGCCCCTCGCGAGGTTTGGCCATGCCTCCTCGCTATATCGTTCGCGGCGGTCGCCCGCTGCGTGGAACGATCCGACCGGCCGGCAACAAAAACGCCGCGCTCCCGATTCTCGCCGCGACCGTCCTCGCCGACGGGCCCGTGGACCTCGACAACATTCCCCACATTCGCGACGTCGACACGATGCTCGCGCTGCTCGCCGATCTCGGCGCTGATGTGAGCTGGACGGGCACGAACGCCGTGCGCGTCGATACGCGCGCGGTCCGCCCCAAGCCGCTCGATCCCGCGCTCTGCGCCAGAATCCGCGCGTCCATCCTCCTCGCCGGCCCCATGCTCGCGCGCTTCGGAAAGGTCACGCTGCCGCCGCCGGGCGGTGACGTGATCGGCCGCCGCCGCGTCGACACCCATTTCCTGGCACTCGAGCATCTGGGCGCGTCGGTCTCGATCGGCGAACGGTTCGAGCTCACGGCGAAGGAGCTCATCGGGGCCGACGTCTTCCTCGATGAGCCGAGCGTCACCGGCACCGAGAACGCGCTGATGGCCGCGGTCGGCGCGCGGGGACGCACCGTCCTCCGGAACGCCGCCGCCGAGCCGCACGTGCAGGATCTCGCCCGGTGCCTGGTGGCGATGGGCGCGCAGATCGAGGGCATCGGGTCGAACATCTATACGATCGAGGGCGGGCAGCCGCTCGGCTCGGCGTCGTATACCATCGGCCCCGATCACATCGAGATCGGCAGCTTCATCGGGCTCGCCGCGGTCACCAATGGCGACATCACCATCGACCCGGTTCGTCCCGACGATCTTCGGAGCACGCTGCTCGGCTTCGAGCGCCTTGGCATCCGGCCGCGGATCGAGGGGGCACAACTGATCGTCGACGCCGACCAGGAGCGCCGCATCCGCCCGGACCTTGGCGGACACGTACCGAAGCTGGAAGACGGACCCTGGCCAGCGTTTCCGGCGGACGTGATGTCCACCACGATCGTAACCGCGACGCAGTGTACCGGCATGCTTCTCGTTTTCGAGAAGATGTTCGAGTCCCGGCTCTTCTTCGTCGACAAGCTCATCGGGATGGGGGCGCGTATCGTGCTCTGTGACCCGCACCGCGCCGTCATCTCGGGCGCATCGCCGCTCAAGGGTGGTACGGTTGAATCGCCCGATATCCGTGCCGGCATGGCCATGCTTCTCGCGGCACTCGCCGCGGAGGGGAAGAGCACGATTCACAATGTCGGGCAGATCGAGCGGGGATACGAACACATCGATCGCCGCCTCGCCGACCTCGGCGCCGAGATCGAACGCGTGGATGACTGAGGCAGTACGCGAGCGGCGCATCGCGGGCGAGGTTCCGCGATACGAGCTCGGCGAATGGCGCGAACGGTTCGGCGTAGTGGCGGGGGTGACCGGGAGAGGAGACGGTCCGGGCGCCGGATTCGATCTGGGGCTCTGGACCGATCAGCCGGTGGGCGACGTGATGCGCCGGTGGCGTTCGTTCCGCCACGCGGAGCCGGGTTTCGATGTAACCGTCCTGGGCCACCAGGTGCACCGGGCCGACGTTGCCTGGCATGACGCCGCGCGCGGATGGGTGCAGATCGATGGCGTCGACGGCCACGCAACGGCGCTCGCCGGCGTGCTGCTCACGGTTACGATCGCGGACTGCATTCCCGTCTATCTCATCGCACCGGAGCGCCGCGCGATTGCGCTGCTGCACTCCGGCTGGCGGGGAACGGCTGCCGGCATTCTCGCGCGTGGCGTGGCCCTCCTGACCGAGCGCGCCGGTGCCTCACC
>JBDTQV010000280.1:0-3467 GCA_039932015.1 Gemmatimonadota bacterium
CCTTCGGGCACTTCGCCCTTGAGGTTGTACAGCATCTCGCCTTCGATGAAGATCACCGGGTTGTCGTCGCGGATCGCGCTCTTGAGCAGGCCCTTGGCGTCCGCCGGGGTCGCCGGCATCACGACCTTGAGGCCCGGGATGTGCGCATACCAGCTCTCGAACGCCTGCGAGTGCTGTGCGGCAAGCTGCAGCGCGGCGCCACCTGGCCCGCGCACCACCATCGGCACGCCCACCTGTCCGTTCGACATGTAGCGCATCTTTGCCGCGGAGTTCACGATCTGATCGATTGCCAGCAGCGCAAAGTTGAACGTCATCATCTCGATCACCGGACGGAGCCCCACCATCGCCGCACCCACGCCCACGCCGGCAAACCCGAGCTCGGTAATCGGTGTGTCGACGACCCGGCGCGCGCCGAATTCCTCGAGCAGCCCGCGGCTCACCTTGTACGCGCCCTGATACACGCCCACTTCCTCACCCATCAGGAAGACGCGATCATCGCGCTGCATTTCCTCGCGGAGCGCCTGGTTCAGGGCGTCACGGTACGTCAGTGTCGGCATCAGACGTTCTCCGGGGCGTACACGTCGCGGAAGAGTGCATCGGGCTCGGGGTCCGGCGCCTCATCCGCGAACTTGTAGGCGTCCTCGACCTCCGCCATCACCTGCTGGTCCATCGCCTTGATCTCGTCCTCGGTCATGACGCCGTCGGCGATCAGCTTCTGGGACCAGACCGCGATCGGGTCGCGCTTCCGCTGCTCCTCGACCTCTTCCTTGGTGCGGTAGTGGCCGTGAATCGGATCGCTCATCGAGTGGCCCATGAAGCGGTAGGTGCGGATCTCCAGCAGGGTGGGGAGCTTCTCGCCGCGCGCGCGCTCGACCGCGCGGTTCATGGCCGCGTGCACCGCGAGTACGTCCTGCCCGTCCACCACCTCGTTCGCCATATCGTACGAACAGGCGCGCTCCGAGACGTCGTAGATCGCACTCGCGCGCTCGAGGGCCGTGCCCATGCCGTAGCGGTTGTTTTCGCAGATGTAGATGGCGGGCAGCTTCCAGAGCGCGGCCATGTTCAGCGCTTCGTGAAAGGCGCCGTTGTTGACCGCCGCCTCGCCGAAGTAGCAGATGGCGACCTGGTCGGTGTCGCGATACTTCGCGGCGAACGCCATGCCGGTCGTGAGCGGGATGTGGCCGCCCACGATGGCGTGGCCGCCCAGAAAGCCGAGCGATGCGTCGAACAGGTGCATCGAGCCGCCCTTGCCGCCCGACGTGCCCGCCGCCTTTCCGAAGAGCTCCGCCATCACCGCGCGCGGGCTGATGCCGCGCACCAGCGCCTGGCCGTGCTCGCGATACGAGGCCGTGATGTAGTCGTCCGGCCGGAGCGAGGCGATCGTGCCGACTGCGACCGCCTCCTGCCCGATGTAGAGATGACAGAAGCCACCGATCTTGCCCAGGCTGTACGCCTCACCGGTCTTCTCTTCAAAATGCCGGATGAGCAGCATCTGCCGCAGCCAGTGGCGATACTGATCGGAGGTGGCGGAGTCGATCGACGTTCTACCTGACTTGGTCGCGGTGCCTGCCATCAGGAATTCCTATTCGCCATGGTTGGATCGTCGATCCGCTCGGGACGCGACGCCGCAGAGCGCGCCTGCTCCCAGGCATGGTAGGACGAGCGGGTGAGGGGGCTCGCCTGCACGTGCGAAAAGCCCATCGCCCGCCCAAGCTCAGCCAGCTCGTCGAACTCGGCGGGCGTGTAGAAACGCACGACCGGGAGGTGCCCGTCGGTCGGACGCAGATACTGCCCGAGCGTCAGAATGTTGACGTCGCTCCGGCGCAGGTCTCGCATGCAGACGAGAATCTCGTCCCACTCCTCGCCCATGCCCAGGATGATCCCGCTCTTGGTGAGCGCATCCGGCCCACCCATCCGCCGCGCGTTGGCCAGCAACTGAAGGGCGCGATCATAGCGCCCGCCCGGCCGTGCCAGCCGGTACAGCCGCTCGGCCGTTTCCAGGTTGTGATTGAGAATATCGGGACGCGCGTCCATCACGATCTGAAGCGCGCGCTCGGAGCCCTTGAAGTCGGGGATCAGCACCTCGACCGAGCTCTCCGGCAGCCGCCGCCTGATCTCGGTTACGCAGCCGGCGAATGCCTCGGCGCCGCCGTTCGGCAGATCGTCGCGGTCGACCGACGTGATCACCACGTGGTCCAGCCCCATCCGCGCGACTGCTTCAGCCAGCCGCACCGGCTCGGCGGCATCGAATGCCTTTGGCGTGCCGTGCGAGACTGCGCAATAGGCGCAGTTCCGGGTGCACACGTCGCCCAGAATCATGAATGTCGCTGCCTTGTGCTCCCAGCATTCGCCGATGTTGGGACAACGCGCTTCCTCGCAGACGGTGTGCAGCCCAAGCTCGCGCATCATCGTCTTGATGTGCGCGTAATTCGGTCCGCCCGGTGCCTTTACCTTGAGCCAGCTCGGCTTCCGGGCGGGGACGACCGGCACCGGCGCCGGAGCGTCGGCGAGTGGCGCGCGGGTCAACTGGACCAGCGGTACAGCCACGGCATATCTCCTTCGAAACAAAGCGAAAAACGGCAGGCGCTGGAAGCACAAATTATAGCGGAGCATGGGGGGGGATGGTACCCGGAACGACGCCTGTTCCGGTGCGGCGGAGCCGATCAGAAGAAGAGCAGCAGTCCGAGCGAACCCTGGTCTGATCGCGTCGCGGCGCCGGAGTGTGCGCGGGCGTCCGCGCGCGTGTATTCGGCGGCCACTTTCAACGATTTCGTGGCCTGCAGCACTACGGTCCCGATCCACGCATCGTTCCGTCGCAGCAGATCGGTGCGACCGCTCGAGCGGTCGAACGTGGTGGTATCCAGGCGGCTCTCGCCGTAGCTCGCGCCGAGCGTCCACGGACCTGCCCCCGGGTTGTACGTCGCCTGCGCGATATAGCCGTACGATCGCCTGGGCGACGCCGCGGCATCGAACCCGAGATTCGTGGTGAGTGAGTAGGTAGAGCCGGCTCCGCTCGCGACGTACCCCGACCCCACGAGCGACAGCGCGCCGAGCTGAAACCGCACGCCGCCGGCGCCGCCGGCCGCGCGCAGCGATCCGGCGCCGTTCTGGTACATACCGCTGAGCCACAGGCGGGTCGCAATCGCGCCGAGCTTGGCGTGGTAGGTCGCCTCGGACTCGAGGCGCGGAAGTCCCGTCGGCGCCGCACCCGCCGGCGAGAAATCGCCATGGAGGTAATCCGGATCGAAGGCGCCGATCGACCACTGATACGGCCGCGCCGCCGGCGTCGAATACGTCATCTGCGCGTTGAAATTCGGATAGATGTAGCCAAATCCGCTCCGGCCCAGCGTCGCACCGCCGGCGCCAAGCCCGCCGCCGGTGGCACCCGTGCCGAAGAGCGACATGTCGTTGAGGATGTTCTCTCGCTGGAAGAGACTCAGCTCGCGCCCGGCGAGCAGTTGTCCCCA
>JBDTQV010000281.1:0-3465 GCA_039932015.1 Gemmatimonadota bacterium
TGGGGAGTTTCATGGCTGACGAACTCGTCAACGTAACGATCGACGGTGCCCGGATCAGCGTGCCGAAGGGCACGACGATCATCGAGGCCGCGAAGCAGGCGGGCGTGCTGGTCCCGCACTACTGCTATCACCCCTCGCTGCCGTCGCCCGCGGTGTGCCGGATGTGCCTGGTCGAAGTCGAGAAGGCGCCCAAGCTCATGCCGGCCTGCGTCACGACTGTGGCGGAGGGCCAGGTGGTCCACTGCAACAGTGACCCGGCTCGGCTTGCGCGGCAGGGCGTGCTCGAGTTTCTACTCATCAACCACCCGCTCGACTGCCCGATCTGCGATCAATCCGGCGAGTGCGAGCTGCAGGACTACACCTTCCAGGAGGGTCGCGCCGGCACGCGGTACGCCGAGTACCCCAAGCGGTTCAATCCGGTGGAAGACTTCGGGCCGGACATTCTTTACGTCGCCAATCGCTGCATTCTCTGCACCCGGTGCGTCCGCTTCATGGACGACGTGGCGGAGACGCCGGTGCTGAACGTGTCCGAGCGCGGCGATCGCGCGTATATCGGTATCTCCTCCGACGAGCTGCTCGATCATGCGTGGGCCGGCAACGTGGTGGACCTCTGCCCGGTCGGCTCGCTGCTGTCGAAGGATTTCCTGCACAAGGCGCGCGTCTGGGAGCTCGACAAGACGGCGAGCATCTGCCCCGGCTGCTCCCAGGGCTGCAACGTGTCGCTGGACACCCGAGAGGATGTAGTGGTGCGCATTCGTCCGCGCCCCAACCTCGACGTGAATCGCCATTTCATGTGCGACTACGGCCGCATGGACTATCGCTGGCTCAACCGCGGGGACCGCATTGAGGCGCCGCTCGCGTCGGACGGCCAGCGGCTCATGGCCACCGACTGGGACACGGCACTCGATCGCTTCGCCCAGATTCTTCGCGATGCCGGCGACTCTGCCGTCATCCTGGCATCCGGCCGCGCCTCGACCGAGTCACTCGGTCTCGTCCGCAGGCTGGTCGGGAAGTTTGAGTCGGTCACGGCGGCGGTCCGCGTGCCCTTGGCTAATGAGGCGCCGCTCGCGGGCGTGCCGAACCTGGCACTCCGCCGTGAGCGCACGCCGAACGCCACTGGTGCCGAGCTCGTAGGCTACACCCAGGACTGGGCCGGCGCGCTCGCCGCGGCGGGCGCGGCATCGGTCGTCATCCTGCTCGACGCCGATCTCGATGAGGCCGAATACGCCGCACTCGCGCACGCCACCGGCGACGTCGTCATCCTGGGCACCGTCGACGAAGACGGGATGCGGCAGGCGACGCTGGTACTGCCGATCACGAACATGGCGGAGGAGAACGGCACATACGTGAATCGTGACGGACGCCTGCAGCGCTTCCAGCAGGCCAAATCGCAGCCAGGCATGGCGCGGCCGGCATGGTGGGTGGCCGGGGAGGTGCTCGCCGGCCCGGGTCCGGACGCCGATGCGCCCGCTACGGCGGCCGAGGCATTCGCGATCCTTGCGGAGGCGTACCCCGCCTTCGCCGGTCTGTCGCATGCGGAGATTGGATTTGGCGGTCGCGTGCTCGCCGCCGCAGGAGCCGCCCGATGAATCCGGAGCTGAAGGGTTTCATCCTGCTGAGCGTCATCAAGATGCTGGCGGTCTTCACCGTGGTGCTGGTCGGCGTCGCGATGCTCACGCTCATGGAGCGCAAGGTGTCGGCGTGGATGCAGAACCGGCGCGGGCCCAACCGGGTCGGGTGGGGCGGGTTGCTTCAGCCGGCCGCCGACGGTCTGAAGAACATCCTCAAGGAAGAGACCTTCCCGGCGCAGGCCAATCGCGGGCTCTTTCTCCTGGCACCCGTGATGTCGTTCATTCCGGCACTGCTGCTCTCGGGGGTCATTCCGTTCGCGGCACCGTTGCGCGTCGATTTCGATTTCGTCGCCGGCCCGTTTGGCCGGTTCGTGCATCACGGCCTGATGCCGATGGTGGTGGCGGACGTGCCCGTGGGTTTCCTGTTCGTCCTCGCGGTCGGGTCGATGGGCGTCTATGGTATCGCACTGGCCGGCTGGGCCTCGAACAGCAAGTACAGTCTGCTCGGGGGGATCCGCGCCAGCGCGCAGATGATTTCCTACGAAGTCGCGATGGGCATGAGCCTGATTCCGGTGTTGCTGCTCTCCGGGAACGTGTCATTCTCGGCCATCATCGCGGAGCAGGCGCACTCGCTCTGGTTCGTGCTGCCGCTGTTCATCTCGTTTTTCATCTTCCTCATCTCTGGGTTCGCCGAAACCAATCGCCTGCCGTTCGACCTGCCCGAGGCGGAATCGGAACTCGTCGCCGGCTACCACACCGAGTACAGCGCGATGAAATTTTCGATGTTTTTTATCGCCGAGTATGCGAGCGTGGTGACGGTGAGTGCGATGGTGGCGACCCTGTTCTTCGGCGGTTGGGATGTTCCATTCACCCGCGCCGACGAGAGCGGCGTGTGGTACTGGGTGCTCCTGAGTCTCGTGATGTTCTTCGTGAAGACGTTCTTCTGGATCTTCTTCGTTATGTGGATCCGCTGGACGCTACCGCGCTTCCGCTACGACCAGCTCATGGCGCTCGGCTGGAAGGTGCTGCTGCCGCTGGCACTCGGCTACATCATGGTGATTTGCGGCACGATCTACGGACTCGAGCATCTGGCCGGCATCACCAATCCGACGACGCGCGCGCTCGGCCTCACTGTCGTGAGCCTCGTGCTCGGCGTGCTCGTCTTCACCGTGCTCGATCGCGGCCTCATTATCTCGGGCTCGGAAGGGCGGCCCCGCCGGACCTTCGACGCAACGACGCCCCAACCCATTCCTGACGGGCGCGCCGCGGCCCGGGTGGCGAGCTGATGGCAATCGGTGTGAAGGTCATGGAGCGCCCGGCGCGCGAGGTCAGCTACGTCCGGGCGACGCTCAAGGGGATGGCGCTCACGTTCAAGCACATGTTCGAGCCGAAGGTGACGATGCAGTATCCCGAAGAGAAGAGCACGCTCGACGAGCGGGGAGCATGGTCGCTGTCTCCGCGCTGGCGCGGCACGCACCGGATGCTCACCGACGAGTCGGGGCGCTCGAAGTGCGTCGCGTGCGGGCTCTGTCCGCAGATTTGTCCGTCGAACTGCATCAAGCTGGTGCCGGGCGAAGACGAGCACGGGAACCGCTACCCGCTCATTTACGAAATAGATGAGTTCCGCTGCATCTTCTGCGGCTATTGCCAGGAAGTGTGCCCGGAAGAGGCGATTCACGTCGGCCAGCACTACGAGAACTCCGAGTACACTCGTGGGCGCTTCGTATATGACCTCGAGCGGCTGTCGTCCCAGACGCACGCCGTCTCGACGCTCTGGGACCCGACCGATCCGCGGGGCGAGTGATGGAATCCACGGTCTTCTACATCTTCGCGGTTGCTGCCGTCCTCGGGGCGGCGATGTGCATCCTGCAGCGGAGCCCCGTCGTTTCCGCCA
>JBDTQV010000282.1:0-3462 GCA_039932015.1 Gemmatimonadota bacterium
GGAAGTTCGACATCATCCTCGTCGACCTCTACATGTCGCAGATCTCCGGGCTCGACATCCTGCGGGCGGCACTCGAGGCGTACCGGGACACCATTGTGGTGGTGATGACCGGAAACCCGAGCGTCACCAGCAGCATCGAAGCACTCCGGGCCGGCGCCTGGGACTATCTGCCGAAGCCGTTCTCCGCGACCCACCTGCAGGTGCTCATCGGCCGCGCGTCGCATGCGGTGATGGTGGGCCGCGAGGCGCAGGATCTCCGCCTGCAGCTCATGAAGCAGCACGGTCATAGCGACAAGATTGCGCTGATCGGCATTTCGCCGCTGTTCCGGAAGGCGGTCGAGCTGGCGCGGAAGGTCGCTGCCACGGACGCCTCGGTATTCATTAGTGGCGAGAGTGGCACCGGCAAGGAAGTGATCGCGCAGTTCATCCACCAGAACAGCCGGCGCGCAAGCCGTACGCTGGTGCCGATCAACTGCGCGGCGCTGCCGGAGCCGTTGCTCGAGAGCGAGATGTTTGGCCATCGGAAAGGCGCTTTCACCGGCGCTGATCGCGACAAGCCGGGCCTGCTCGAAACGGCGAATGGCGGAACGCTTTTTCTCGACGAGCTCACCGAAATGTCACAGCCGCTGCAGGCCAAGCTGCTGCGCGTGGTGCAGGACGGCGTCGTGCGCCGGGTCGGCAGCGAAACCCAGGACGCGGTCGTCGACGTGCGCTTCATCTCGGCCACCAACCGTGATCCGCAGGAAGCGGTCGATCAGGGCGTGCTGCGTGGGGACCTGTTCTATCGGCTTCGCGTCGTCCCGATCAAGTTGCCGCCGCTCCGCAAGCGACCAGAGGACATCCCGCTGCTCGCGAATCATTTCCTGACGTACTACTGGCAGCGGCACCGTCAGATGGGCGACCGCATGCCGAAGCTGAGCGAGGCGAGCATCGGCTTCCTCCGCTCGCGCACCTGGCGCGGAAACGTGCGCGAGCTGCAGAATGTGATCGAGCACGTCGCAGTCATGGCAGAGCCCGACATGCTCATCCAGCCGAACGACATTCCGATTTACGAGGACGCTTCCGAATGGCCGGCCGACATCGGCTCTACTGCAGCCGTCATGGATGAGGCGTACCATCCGGCGAAGGACCGTGTCATCGCGCAGTTCGAAAAGGAGTATCTGACGCGGCTGGTCGGCCGTGCCGGCGGAAACATGTCGAAGGCGGCGCGCCTGGCAAGCATCGACCGCACGACGCTCTACCGCCTGATGGACAAGCACGAATTCCAGCGGAACGACGGTACCGAGGACGCGTGAGCCACAAGCTTGCCACGACAACCGACTCACCGAGTGGAGAGCGCCGCCGTGCGGTGCTCCCGCCGGTCGTTTGGGATCCGGACGTGCCGAACGACATGGCGGTGTCGCCGGAAGTCTGGAGCGCATTACGCTCGGCCGTCATGCAGGTGGCGGGCGAGTGGCTTCAGGTGGTCGAGGATGCCGCGTCGCCGGAAGAGGCCCTCGCACATCTCGCGCGCGTGGCCGCGGCAATCCGCGAGGCCGCATGCGGACGCGAGCAGACCATCGCCGACGTACCGCGAACCGTTCTGTCCCGTCGCCTGGTGTCGCTCGTGCGCACACACTTTCTCGCGCGTGTGGCGCCGCCGGCGCCTGCGCCGCGTTCGAGCGACCTGCTGCGCGTGCTTGGGGCGATCGAGACCGTGGCGGCGCAGATCGAGCCAGACTGGGCGCAGCATCTCGCGGATCGTCTCTCGGGACCCGACGGGATGGAGCTGGTCGTCGAAGTCGCGCACGATCTCCGCTCCCCGCTCACTTCGATTCTCTTCCTCGCGGAGACGTTGCAACGGGCGCGGAGCGGCCCGGTCAACAGCGTGCAGGAGCGGCAGCTCGGCCTGATCTACAGTGCTGCATTCGGATTGAGCTCGATGGCGAGCGACGTCATCGAGCTCGCGCGCGGCGGCGACCGTCTCGTCGATCTCGATCCGATTCCGTTTTCCATTGCGGACATCTTCGAATCGGTGCGAGACATCGTGCTTCCCATCGCCGAGGAAAAGGGGCTCGAAGTGCGGCTCACCATGCCGGGCGCGGATTTCCGGATGGGCCATCCGGTTGCGCTGAGCCGAGTGCTGTTGAACCTGACCACGAACGCGCTCAAGTTCACCAACGACGGGTACGTCGAGGTCACGAGCCGCGAATTCGCAGATCACGCGATCGAGTTCTCGGTTCGCGACACAGGCCGCGGGATCCCGCCGCAGTCGATGGCGACACTGTTCGAGCCGTTCCGGCGGCGTCAGAAACAGGGGGAGTACGCCTTCTCCGGCTCGGGCCTGGGCCTTTCGATCTGCCGCAAGCTGGTGGAAGCGATGGGATCCGACCTTCTGGTAGATACCGAGCCGCGCACCGGCACGCGCTTCTATTTCACTCTGCAGCTGCCGCCTGCCGATCTGATGAGCTGACGGGCAGCCGCGGGGTAGCCCTATCTTCCCGACCCGCCTACATTTGCACGGCTACCTGGCACCACGGACCCTTCGGCGACCCGGCCGATGCAGGTCCCCGCGGGCGGCCGGCACAAATTCAGACGCTCGCCGCCCAACGGGCGGCGTCCTTCGCGGGCGGGGGATGGACCTCACCGCGCACATTCGTCCAAAGCAGGCCTTCGACTGCGCGCCCGGTGGCGGCGCCAGCCCGCCGACCGGGTCCGGCAGGGCGGGCCGTTCGCCGGCACGCGGTCCGGCCGGAACCACACACACCGTGACCTACCCGCACCTGCGCCCCGGCCGCACGGCCGAACTTGCGTTGCACGCCCCCAATGCCGCGCTCCTCATCGACTTTGACAACGTCACACTCGGGATCCAGTCCGATCTGACGAAAGAACTCCGGACGCTCCTCAACAGCGACATCATCAAGGGGAAGGTGGCGGTCCAGCGCGCCTACGCAGACTGGCGACGGTATCCGCAGTACATCGCACCACTATCTGCATCTTCGATCGACCTGATCTTTGCGCCTGCCTTCGGATCCACCAAGAAGAACGCCACCGACATCCGCCTCGCAATCGACGCGATCGAGCTCGTCTTCACGCGTCCCGAGATCGGTACGTTCATCATCATGTCGGGAGATAGCGACTTCTCGACGATGGTGATCAAGCTGAAGGAGTACGGGAAGTACGTGATCGGCGTAGGGATTCGCGAATCCGCGAGCGATCTGCTGATTCAAAACTGCGACGAATACTTCTCGTACAACGACCTCGCGGGGCTGACGAAGGAGCCGGAGGCCGGTACGTCGACGCGGGATCCATGGGATCTCGCGCGCGAAGCGGTCGCCCAGATGGCGCGGAACGGCGACGTGATGCGTTCGGATCGGCTCAAGCAGGTAATGCAGCAGATCGACCGGAACTTCGACGAGAAGAATGCGGGCTTCAGCCGCTTCAGCAAGTTCGTGCTCGAAGCCGGCCAGAAGGGTGTACTGC
>JBDTQV010000283.1:0-3462 GCA_039932015.1 Gemmatimonadota bacterium
CGCCGCGCATTCGCGATGTCGGCGAGGGGGTCGGCATCCAGCACGACCAGGTCGCCCGACTTGCCGCGCTCCAGCGTCCCGAAATCCGCGCCGCGCCCCATCGCGCGCGCACCGTTGCGGGTGGCGTCCACCAGCACCTCCATCGGCGTGAGACCCGCCCGCTGCATGAGGTCCATCTCCCGATAAACGGAGGGACCGTGCAGGGTGCCCGGGTTGCCGGCATCGGTGCCCATCGCCACCGTGATGCCGGCGCGGTGGACGCGCATGAGATTGGCGAGCGCGTTGCCCAGCATCGGGCTCGCCGGCGGGTGCGGCTTCGGTCCGCGGGCCCAGGCGGGACGCAGCGAATCGGCGAGCCCGCCCGCGATCTTCGCCTTCGTCGCGGCGTCCACGCACGCGACCGGATACGGCAGCGAGTCCGGGCTCATGCCCATGTCCATGTTGTCGTAGCCCTCGAGCACCGCCATCGTCGGGATGTAGACGACGTGGTGCTCGCGCGCGAGCGTGATGAACTCGTCGTCCACCGGCGCCTCGAACACGCTGTGCACCAGCACGCGCGCGCCAGCGCGAATCGCATCCTTCGCTTCCCAGAGTCCGGTCGCGTGCACGATCAGCGGCAACCCTACGCTGTCAGCCTCCGCGCCGGCGATGTGCACCAGCCGGCTGAAGCGCGCGCTGTCGGCCGACGTCCAGCTTCGCGGAACGATGTACCAGACCTTGATCGCCTGAGAGCCCATGGCCGCATGCGAGCGCACGGTGGCTCGCACCGCCGAGTCGCTGGCCATGAAGACGAACTGGCGCTCGTCCGGCACGTTCACCGTCGCATCGATGGTAGTGAGAAGGGCGCCTGCAGCCGCCACGTGCGGCACGTGGGGGTCGAGTTCCCCGCGCGCCTGGAACGCGCGCGTCCAGGGATAGCCGCCCACATCGAACGTGGCGGTGACGCCCGAGCAAAGATCTGCCGCGAAGAACCGCTCGGGATGATCGCGGAGCAGTGCCACGGTCTCTGGATACGGGTAGCGCGCCTGCACGTTGGCCGCATCCGGCCGGGCGTCGAACCAGCCGGACTGCCCGTAGTGGACGTGCGCGTCCACCAGCCCGGGAATGATCCACTTGCCATGCGCGTCGATCACGCGGGCGCCGCTCGGCACGGCCACCGCCCCGGCTTTCCCGGCCGCGGTGATGCGTCCGTCGCGGATGACCACCACGGAGTTTGCGACCGGCCCCGCACCGGTACCGTCGATCAGCACGCCGCCGCGCACCACGAGCGTCGCGGCACCCGGGCGATGCTGCTGGGCACCGGCGGGAGCCGCCGTGACGCAGAAGGCGAGCAACGCGGGGAGCAGTCCACTCCAGTCGTTGCGGACGCAAAAAGCACGGCGGCGGTCGGGTGTCATCTATGGTTGTGCCTCGGGACGGATTGTGAAAGACTCGCGAGGGCGGCACCGGCATTGGCGCCGGTCACGGAGATTTCGTCGCGATCAGCTGCTGGAACCGCGGATCGCTCCGGAGTGCATCCCATGTGGGATCGAAGCGCAGTTCCCCCGCGCCGATCCCACCCGGGCGCTGGAGTATGTCCCGGATCAGAGCGATGGCGTCTCCCGTTCGGCCGACCACAATGTACGTGACCGCCAGCCAGCGGCGGATCTGATTCCCTTCCACCGCATCCCGCTCCGGTGAGTAGCGGGCAGCTGCTGCTTCGGCCATCGGTACGGCCCGGGCACTGTCGCCCTTGAGCGCGTACCCGATCGCGCTCTGGATTGCTACGATCGACTGCGCCCCGAAGGGATCGGCCGGACCGCGTTCCCGCCGGGCGTCGAGCATCACCCGCCCGCGGCGAATCGCGGTGTCGGCCCAGGCGCGCATGCGCACGGAGTCGCCGGCGGCGCGATAGATCAGCGCCACCGCAACGTCGCGCCCGCCGTCGATCATCGACATCTCACTCGGATCCAGTTGCATCGCTGCGGCCGCAGCCGCCGCGTAGTCGCGCCGGGCGGCGGCCATCTTGCTCTCGAGCAGCTTCCGGCTCTGCTCGGTCACCAACGAACGCGTTGAGTTGAGAAACGCTGCTGCCTGGCTGGTGTCACCGTGATCGTTGAGCAGCCCGACGAACTTGTTGACGATGCCGATGGAGCTGCTCGGATCGAACGCGAGCACCCGGCTGAACGCCTCATCGGCTTCACGGTACCGTCGCAGCAGTTGATAGTTCTCGCCCAGATTGTTGACCGCGTTCTGGCTGCGGGGGTCGAGAGCCACGGCACGCGTGATGAGCGCCAGCGCCTCGTCCCAGCGGCCCATCCGCCGCAGCACGAGGCCGCGCGCCAGGAGCAGCTCGCTCGTGTTGGGGAGCAGCCGGTCTGCGGCATCGAGCTCTTCCAGTGCGCGCGGATAGTCGCCCTGGCCGTAGTAGAGGTAGTACCCGAAGGCCAGCCGTGCCTCCAGCGATCCGGGTGCCAGCGCCTTCGTCCGGTCGGCGGCAAGCCGGGCCGGCAGCGTGTCGTTCTCCCGTCCATTCCGGAGGAGCCAGCTCCGTGTCTGCGCCAACAGCCCCCACGCCCTGGCAAACGAAGGATCGAGAGCCACCGCCGCTTCGAGACGGCGGATTCCCATCGAGTCCTGGCCCACGGCGCCGCGGTTGGTCCAGTTGTCCAACGCCCTGTAGTAGAGATCGAGCGCCGCGAGATTCGTGGTGGGTGCCTTGACGATCTCGGCCTGCTGCTCGCGCGTGAGGCGAACACTGAGCGCGCTGGCCACCTTCGTCGCGATCTCGCCCTGCAGCGCGAAGAGATTCTGCGGCGTCAGCTCCCGGTCATAGCTCTCGGCCCAGAGCTGCTCTCCCTTGGCCGCATCTTCCAGCGCGACGTTCAGGTGCACCTGCCCGCCGGCGCGCTGCATGCTGCCGGTGAGGAGCGTGGCCACCCCGAGCTCCGCCGCAACGGCGCGGTCGGTTTTCGTCGTCGCGCGATACTGCAGGGCGGACGACCGCGACGCGACCCTGAGGCCGTTCAGCTTCCCCAGCTGCGTGATGATCTCGGCGTGTACGCCGAGCACGAACGATTGATTGGAGGTGTCCCCGCCGATGTTCTCGAACGGCAGCACCGCGATGCTGCGATTGTCGGTCGGGGCTGCCGCGGCGGACGACCGGCCTCGCACGAACAGGCCCCAACCCAACACCATCAGAAGGAGTGCTCCTGCTGCAACGGACGCCAGCACGAATCGGCTCGCGCGCGGCGGCTTCGCAGCGATCGCCGTGGTGCTGGCACCACCAGTCGCGGCACCACCACCGGCGGCACCGCCACTCGCCGCGCTTCCGATTGCCGATGCGAACTGGCCCACCGGATTGAACCGGTCGGCCGGCGCCTTCGCGAGTGCGCGCGCAAGCGCATCCGCCACCGCGGGAGGCACTGCGGGCCGGAATTGGGTGACCGGCGGCGGCGCGGTCATGATGTGCTGGCGCACGAG
>JBDTQV010000284.1:0-3461 GCA_039932015.1 Gemmatimonadota bacterium
CACGGCAAAGGCGACGGACGCTTTCCGGAAGCGCGCGTATTCGAGACGGGCGCCAACGAGTGGAGGACGTTCGACAGGTGGCCGCCGAAGGAAGCGACGCCGCGTAACCTCTACCTGCAGAATTCGGGACGTCTCTCGTTCGATGCACCGAACGGCAACGGTGCGCCGTACGACTCGTACGTGTCCGACCCGGCCAATCCCGTTCCGTACGCGCCGCGCGTCGGGAGCGATTGGCAGACCTGGCTCGAAGAGGACCAGCGCTTCGTCGCCGGCCGGGCCGACGTGCGCTCCTGGCGTTCGGATCCGCTCACCGACGATCTCACGATCGCCGGTGACGTCATCGCCCACCTGTTCGCGTCGACCGCCGGCACCGATGCGGACTGGGTGGTCAAGCTCATCGACGTCTTTCCGGACAGCATGCCGGAGCGGCCATCGATGGCCGGTTACGAGCTGATGGTGAACGCCGACATCATGCGCGGTCGGTACTGGAGATCCTTCGGCAGCGCGACGCCGATCCCGGCGAACACCGTCACGCCGTTCGCGGTGGATATGCACCAGCAGCTGTACCGGTTCCGGAAGGGGCACCGGCTGATGGTGCAGGTGCAGAGCAGCTGGTTTCCGCTGTACGACCGCAATCCGCAGACGTTCGTTGCGAACATTTTCCGCGCGAAGCCCGGCGATTTTCAGAAGCGCGAGCACCGGGTGTGGCACACCCGGCGATATCCGTCGCACGTGACGCTTCCGGTGCTGCCGGCGCGGACACCGTGAGATCGTCAGCTAGGGGCGGCGAGCATGCGCACCTGCCCGTTGCGCCCGGTCGTCCGCTGGATCAGCCGCACGAAAAGCAGCCGTTCCTTCTCCACCCAAAATTGCGAGTTCGACGTGTCGCCCGCCATCGCAGTGGAATTGGGTGATGGCGGTGCGCCAGGACGCGGACCCTGCGCAGCAGGGGCGACGCGAGCGCCGCAGCCGGTCCTGCGCACGACGCTCCGTACGGTATCACCGATCCATGATCGGCATATACTCCCGCCATGGGCCGATCGCGTCGCGATACTGCCTGGCCATCACCCGCGCGATCTGCGCGACATGCGACAGATCGTGCGCCGTCCACGTGGCGAGAAGCTGGCGCAGCGTCACAGGCCCGAAGTTCGGATGCTCACCAGTGAGCGCGAGCTCAGTCTCGCCGATCTCCCAGCAGGCTACCGTTTTCAAATTGCCGGCACGTAGCACGGCGAACTCTTCGAGCAACAGCGCCAGCGACTTGCCTCGGCTCTCCTCGAACTGCGCGAACCGGTCGAACTGCGCGAACCGCGCCGCCGGGTCTCGTGAGAGGATGAGTGCCGCGCGCGCCATCCAGTCGGTGCGCTCCCCGTGAACCAGATGGCCCACTATCGTGAAGGGGCTCCATGTGTCACCACCCTCGGTCGCGTCGGTCCATTCCGTCGAGAGGCCGCCCAGCAGGCTGCGCAGCGTGGCCGGCGTGCGCGCGAGCACGCTGAGGGCGGACGGGAGGTTGAATTCCATACCTGTGCCTCTTGACGGGTTCGCGGGCGGCATGAGTTCAATTTTACGGCGCGCGCCAGAATCGCTCTGAATGGAGGAGCGGTCGGATGGTTCCGGGTCAGACCCCGAACTGTCGAAGGTGATAATCGGTGTGCTTGTACGTCAGGATCGCCCACTGCTCCGGCGAAAGCCGGCCGACGAAGCTGTGCGGGTGCGCGGTGCATCCCGCGGCGCCGGAGTATTTCCGATCGCCACGTCGAACAGCGCCGCGCAGTGCGCCATCGCCTGCGCCGGTGTCATTCGTCCCCACTGCCGATTGCTGTCCGGACGCAACTGTCCGACCCTCGCCTTCAAAGCCGCAGTCGTTTCGCCGTCAAATAGATTCCGCATGCCGTTGCTCCGCCATCAGATTCACACGATTACGCACGTACCGACGGCGCGACGAACCGCCGCGACTGCCGCTCGTACGCATGCGCCAGCGCGAGCACCCGCGCATCCTCATTCGGCAGGCCCACCACCGACAGGTTGAGTGCCGGCATTCCGTCCGCACCGAGCCCCGCCGGCACCGAGACCTCGGGCAGGCCGAGCCAGTTGCCGTATCCGAGCGCGGTACGGATGTCGGGCCAGTCGTCGACGGCGCGGGGCGCATTGAACGGCATCGTCGGATACACCATCGCAACGACGCCGGCCGCACGCATCGAACTGGCGAGCGCCGTCACGACGCTCGCACGCGAACGCGCGAATGAGAGGCTTGCTGCATCCCCGGTCAGTGGCTGGTCAAACAGTGGCTCGCATTCCTCGTACGTGGCGGGCAGTACATCGTAGTATGAGCGGAACGCCGGGTAGCCGCGCCGAACCGCGGCGCGTGCGTCCTTCGTGCGTCCCGCGAAATACCCGAGCAGCGCGTTGGCCGTTGGCGCCGGCGCCTTTGGGTTCGGCGCCGGGTCGCCGCGCTCGCGAGCGGCCGCCGCAAAGGCGTCGCGATACGTGCGGAGTGTCACCGAGGGTGTGAACGATTCCACGATCGCGCCGGCGCCGCGCAGGTCGCCCACCGCGCGGTCCCACATGGCCACCGCTTCCGCCGTCATCTGTTCTCGCGGCACGTGCGCGTCCACCAGTCCCACGCGCACACCGCTCAGTGCATCGTCACGCAGGCCGGCGAGCGCCGCGCCATTCCACGGCGCCGTGAGCGCGAGCGGATCCGACGCATCCGGGCCTGCGATCGCCGCCAGCACGAGTGCGGCATCGGCGACCGACCGCGCGAGCGAGCCGTGCGTATCGAGGTACGGCCACGTCGGAATCACACCGGTGCGCGGCACCAGTCCGAACGTCGGCTTGATGCCGACCACACCCGTGAACTGCGCCGGTATCCGGTTGGACCCGCCGTCGTCGGTGCCGAGCGCACTGAACGCCATGCCGGCCGCGACGGCGACGGCCGAACCGGCACTGGATCCGCCAGGCGTGCGCGTGCCGGCGGGGTCGTACGGGTTGAGGACCTGACCGGTATGGCTGCTGGTGCCGTTGCCGCGGTACGCAAAGTCGTCGGCCGCCGTCTTGCCAAGCACGATGGCACCGGCCCGGCGAAGCCGCGAGACCTCGAGCGCATCACGCCCGACTCGCTCCGGAAAGAGCCGAGCCCACTCGGCGCTCGAGCCGGTCGTTGGCAGCCCCTTCATGTCGTAAATCGCCTTTGCGAACACCGGTACGCCATCGAGCGGCCCGCGCATCCGGCCCGAGCGAAGGCGCCCGTCTGCCGCGTGCGCCTCGGCGATCGCCGTCGCGGCCAGCACATCGATGGCGCGCCATCGCATCCCATCAGTGCGACACTGCTCGAGCGCACGTGCGGTCACGTCAGCCGCGCTCCACGCGCGCCGCCGTCGTCCGGCCTGATAGTCGGCGATCGTGCCGCCGAGCGGGTCAGCGTTCATGCCGAGCCTGCCGAGTCGCGGGAGCAGGGC
>JBDTQV010000285.1:0-3459 GCA_039932015.1 Gemmatimonadota bacterium
GGGGAGCGCCTTCGCCGCACGGGCGCGCCAGTGCGCGGTCAGCCAACGCAGCCGCGCCGCCTTGCGCCCGGCGCCCAGCGCGCGATGAACGTCGAGTGCCGGACCCGCGGCGGCGTTCACGTATTCCGGTGACGTGCCGATCCACTCGAAGCGCCCCATTCCCGATGCTCCTGATCCCGGCGGAAACAGCGGCCACACCTTCGCGACGTGCGCCGTGCGCATCCACAGCACCCCGGTCCCCACCGGCGCACCCAGCCACTTGTGCGCGCTCGCGCCGTAGTAGTCGCAGTCGAAAGCGGCGATCGATTCCGGCAGGAGCCCGAGCGACTGCGCGCCGTCGACGACGACCTCCGCGCCGGCGCGATGGGCGGCGGCCGCGATGCGGCGAACCGGCAGCAGTTGACCGGTGAGGTTGCTCGGGTGGGTGAGCAGCACCAGCCGTGTGCGCGGCCCGATGGCCGCCTCGTACATCTCCGCGAGTGCGCCGAGCGACGGTGCCGGCACCGGCGGATGAAGCATCCGCAGCACGACGCCGTCGCGCGCGCGCCGCTGCTCGAGCGCATCGAGCATGGCAAAGTAGTCGTGCGTCGAGCAGACGATTTCATCGCCGCGGGCGAGCGGGAGGCCAAGGAGTACGGTGTCGAGCGCCTCGGTCGCATTCCTCACCAGAGCGATCTCCGCCGGCGACACTCCCATCGCCTCAGCCAGCGCGCGGCGTACCGTCGTCGTGGTGATCGTGTCCCAGAGCGCCGTCAATCGCTCAGCCGGAAGCGCCTCCAGCTCGCGCGCGCCGCGCACCACCTCGTCGAGCGCGGTACGTGGTGTCGGATTGGTCCAGCCGTTGTCGAGGTTGAGTATCCGGGGGTGAAGCACGAATCCCCGGCGCACGCGAGCCCAGAACGCCTCGTCCTCGGCGCGAAGCACCGCATCATCGCGGTCGCCGCGAGTGCTCCGCTCGTCGCAGAGCCACTCAACGAGCGTGCGGCCGTCATCCGTCACCTGTGCAAGCTTCCCTGCGGGTGTCAGCGCGAGCCCGCCCAGCGTCGCGGCGGCCTGTGCGATGAACTCACGGCGCAAGGGGCTCACCGACGGTTTCAATGCGCCCGCACCGGCACGCGGATCGTGTACGGCGGATCCCCGTACGGCGCGGCGACAACGAGCGTCGCGGAATCTCCGCGCGCGAGCTGCACCTCGAAGTCCGCCGTCTCGCCCGGGCCGGTGAGGAGGCGCGCGGTGCGTATGGTCGCCTGCGCGCGCGGGAGCTCGGCGCCATCCTTGGCGAGGGCGCGCCAGCGAAGCGGCACGGTGTCGCGCGCCAGCGTGAACAGAATGCGGTGATCGGCATCGATGTTAATGAGGCGCAGGCGGTGCCGCCTGCCGGCGTTCAGCTCGATCGGTGCCGGCGCCGCAGTGCCGTTCACGAGCCCGCCTCCGGTGCTGCCGCCGAGGCCGTTCAAGCTCACCAAAACGATGCGATCCAACGGATCCATGCGCTGTCCCGGCTCGACCACGATCAGCGGTGCGTACAGTCCCCCGGCGGTCTGCACCGTTTCATTCGCGTGCGCGTGATACATGAACGTGCCCGCGCGAGGCGGCGTGAAGGAGGCGACAAACGAATCGCCCGGTGCGATCGGCGCCATGACGCGTGCGCCCATGCCGCTCCAGCCGGGCACACCGTCCGCGTCACTCTCGAGCTCGATCCCATGCCAATGCACGCCGGTGGCTTCCGCCAGATGATTCACGACGGTGATCTGCACCGGCCGGCCCCGCTCGAGCACGAGAGTGGGGCCTGGAATCTCGATGGAGTCTCGCCGAGGCTCCGCCGCACCGGATTGCACGACAAACCCGTACCCGGTCGAATCCCCAAAATGCCGCGCGCGATTCTGAACGAGGAGCCGGATTCTCCGCGCACCCGCCGGCGCTGCGGCAGCCATGCTCGCAGTGGGCCGTGGCGCCACCCGGATGCCAAGCACCAGTCCTGACATCGCATGCACGTGGTCGCGCGCGTGCACCGTGTCCGCCCGCTCCGCGCCGGCGGCGGCGGCAGACGCGAGGGACGCGTAGGGCGACACGTGAAATGCAAAGTGGCAGTGGAACACCCAGTTGCCCGGACGAGTCGGCGCCCAGCGCATCTGCATCGTACCGCCCGGCAGCATGAGATCGGTGACCACGAGCGGCCGCATCGCCGGCGCGTATGCCGTGTCCTGCTGCAGATCGCCGCGACTCTCCACGCTGTAGTAGAAGCCGTGCAAATGCATGGGGTGGGAATCGAGCGTCGGATTGATCCAGCGCCACGTCACGGAGTCTCCGAGCGTGAGATCGAACCGCTCGGTATTGGGCCATGCGCGTCCGTTGATCACCATGATGTTCTGGTCGAAGCGTGCCGGCGTCGCACTCGAGTCTCCGGGACGAAACCAGCTTCCGATCAGAAACACGCGGTCGGCTGCCGAGCCGCCGCGCGGGTCTACGATAAAGCCACCACCAAGCTGACTGTCGTCGTCCTTTCGGTCCTCGACGGTGGTGTGGCCAGCGGTCGTGCCCCAGTAGTAGAAGGTACCCGGCGCGCCGGCCGCGAAGCGAAGTTCGCGAACCGCGCGTGGTGCCACTTGTACCGTGTCGTTGCCGCCGCCAGGTCGGGTATGCAACCCGTGTACGACGAGAGTCGAGTCCAGGGTGTTTCGGAGTGTGACGCGAAGAATCGTGCCTTCGCGCACACGGATCAGCGGTGATGGCACCGTGAGCGGCCGTCCGCGCTCCCCAAACGCTTCGATCTCCATGCTCGGCCCGTCATCGGTATCCGGATACCATGCACCGCGCCGCAGCTCGAGGTCGAGCGTGAGTGTGTCTCCGCGAACTGTGCCGGCGGACTGGCGATTGTCGTTCGCGGCGATGCGCTCGGCGGGTGCAGCGGCTGGTTGATGCGTGGTCCACGCGCCGAGCAGCACGGGCAGTAGCAGGCGGACGTATGTCCGTGTCGGTCGCATCGTCGGGCCTGGCGTCGGGGAGGTCATCGGGAAGCTCCGAACATGCGCGCTGGCGGGCAGCCCGGCAAGGCATCACGCCAGCGTGGCGGCTGACACGCTGCTTGCAAATCCGGCCCAGCTTGCGGCAGCAGGTCTCGCGCAAACCCGATCCGAACATCCCGCGCGATCCGTGCCGCAGGCACACTTTACTGATCCGCTCGAGAGTCAGCTGTGCGGCGCCTCGAATCGAGACGCCTTTTCGATCACGCGTCCTTCGGCGGGGCACTCATGACCTGCCGCACTTCGATCGGCATGTTGAGCGCCGCGCCGCCGGGGCCGGGCGCGGCGGAGGCTTTTGCCGCGAGCTCGTATGCGCGCGCGGGCGAATCTACCTCGACGATCCAGTAGCCGGCGAGAAATTCCTTCGTCTCCGGAAAGACACCGTCGGTGACCGGCCGTCCGTCGTTGCCCGCGCGGATGAGGCGCGCCTGCCCCG
>JBDTQV010000286.1:0-3459 GCA_039932015.1 Gemmatimonadota bacterium
GCGCCACGTCGCCGCCGGCAATGTCACCATAGAGGCGCGGCTTGATCTGCTCGATGTACCAGTCCGCGAGGTCGCTCCAGATGAAGCGGTATACCGTAGCCGCCGCATCGTTCAAACGAAAGCGCTCGTACGCTTCGGTCACCTCGCGCACCGCGGCATCACAGCGCGCGATAATCCAGCGGTCCGCGAGCGTCAGCTCTTCTGGGCGTACGACGTTGGGGTGCAGCCCAGCGAGCGGGCGGGTGGGCCCGTCGAGATTCGAAAGAATGAACCGGCCGGCGTTCCAAAGCTTGTTCGCGAAATTGCGGCCGGCGGCAAACGCCGTATCGAGGTCCGTCGGGTCCAGGATCAGATCGGTGCCCACCGCGGTGCCCGCGAGAATGGTGTATCGCAGTGCATCCGCGCCGTAACGTGCCACCACATCGAGCGGATCGACGCCGTTGCCCAGCGATTTCGACATCTTGCGATGCTGCGTGTCGCGCACGGTGCCGTGGAGGTACACCGTCGAGAAGGGGATTTCGCCCATGAACTCGCAGCCGGCCATCACCATGCGCGCGACCCAGAAGAACAGGATCTCGGGCGCGGTGACCAGCGTCGTCCCCGGGTAGAACTCCGCGAGGTCCGGCGTGGCGTCTGGCCAGCCCAAACTCGAGAACGGCACCAGCCATGACGAGAACCAGGTGTCGAGCACGTCATCGTCCTGCCGGACGGCGCCGCCGCACGACGGGCACGCCTCGATCGCCGTACGGCTGACGCTGGTCGTGCCGCAGCCGCCTTCGCAGTACCAGACCGGAATGCGGTGCCCCCACCAGAGCTGCCGCGAGATGCACCAGTCGCGAATCCCCTCCATCCACTGCACATACTCATCGCCGCGCCGCTCGGGAATGAAGCGCAGGCGGCCGTCCCGGTACGCGGCCAGCGCGGGCTCGGCGAGCGGCGCCATACGCACAAACCACTGGTCGGAGAGGCGCGGCTCGACGATCGTGCGGCAGCGGTAGCAGTGCCCCACCGCGTGCGGATGGTCCTCGATCTTCTCGAGCAATCCGAGCGTCTCGAATTCGGCGATCACACGTTTGCGTGCCTCGAAACGATCGAGCCCCTGGAACCGCTCGGGCGCCGTCTCTGCGATCCGCGCCTCGGGCGTCATGATGTCCATCGACGGCAGACCGTGGCGCCGGCCGATCTCGAAGTCGGTCGGATCGTGCGCCGGCGTCATCTTGACGGCGCCGGTGCCGAACGTCGGATCGACCGCATCGTCCGCGACGATCGGGATCCGGCGATCCACCAGCGGCAGCAACACATCGGTGCCAACCAGCTCGCGATAGCGCTCGTCATCGGGATGGACGGCCACGCCGGTGTCACCGAGCATCGTCTCCGGCCGCGTTGTGGCGACCACGATGTGCCCGCCGGCGGCGAGCGGATAGCGCAGGTGATACAGGCGGCCGTGCACCTCTTCCTTTTCGGCTTCCTCGTTGGAGAGGGCCGTGAGACACCGCGGGCACCAGTTGATGATGTAGTGCCCGCGGTAGATGAGCCCCTTTTCATACAGCCGCACGAACGCCTCCCGCACGGCCGTCGAAAGATTTTCATCGAGCGTGAAGTAGGTGCGGGTCCAGTCGCAGCTCGCGCCGATCGCCTTGAGCTGCTCCAGGATCGTTGCGCCGGTCTCGTCGACGTACGACCACACACGCCGCACGAACGCCTCGCGGCCGAGGTCGAACCGCGTCGTGCCTTCGCGCGCGAGGAGGCGCTCGACCACGTTCTGCGTGGCAATGCCTGCGTGATCGGTGCCGGGGAGCCAGAGCGTATTACGTCCCCGCATCCGTTCGAACCGCACCAGTGCGTCCTGCACGGTGTTGTTGAGCCCGTGGCCCATGTGGAGCTGCGCCGTCACGTTGGGCGGCGGCATCATGATCACGTATGGGTCAGCGCCGCCACGCACGGGCGTGAACACGCCGTCGGCCTGCCAGCGTGCGTAGAGCTCGGCTTCGATGGCGGAGGGATCGTACTGCGGTGCGAGCGGTTCGCTCATGCGGGCTCGCCGCGCGAGACGAGATCGTCCTCGCCGCGGACGAGAATGTTGTTGATGACCGACTCGATGCCGGGCACGGCGCGCACCACGCGGGCCGCGAGCGCGCGCGTCGCGCGCGAGGGAACCCAGCCGCGGAGTTCGACGGTTCCGCGCGCGATCGCGACCGCTTCGAGCCCAAGCCCGCGGAGCGCCTTGTCACCGAGCAACGCAGCGCCTGCAGCGCGGGCACCAGCCGCTGGAGTCATGGCCCGCGCGGGCGCCGGCTGCTGAAGCCGTCCCGCGGCGCGCTGCAATCGCGGGGTATTCACCTCGCCGACCCATTCGCTCAGCGCAATGCCCGCCGCGAGTCCGGTGCCAAGTCCCAGGGTCGTCCAGATTGCGACGGTTCCAGCGGTGAGGCGCTTGCTGTTCGCTAGCATAATTCCTCGTGCAAAAAGATTTGTGATGGCATTAAGTTAACATGCTCCGTGCAACGAATGCACGGCGTCGTTTCCCTATCGAAATCGAGTGTTTGCATGGCGGAAGAACGGGCCGAGGTGGCGTCGTCCGATCTGGCGCGCTGGGTGGTGATCGCGGTGGTCCTCGTGATCGGCATCGCGCTCTATTTCTGGCTCAGCCCATCGACCGTGGCGGTCGTGTCGTCCGTTCAGGAGCTCGCGCCATGACCACCATCCGCCTGACGCTTCCCGACAGCAGTGTGCGCGAGGTTCCGCGCGGGACCACTGGGATCCAGCTCGCGCAGTCAATCGGTGCCGGGCTCGCCCGGGCTGCCGTGGCAGTGCGCGTTGACGGGCAGATCCGCGACGTTGCGCGTCCGATCGATGCCGACGCGAACGTGGCGATCCTCACCGACCGTGACCCCGATGCGCTCGAGGTGTTGCGCCACTCGTCAGCCCACGTGCTCGCGACCGCGGTGCGCGAGCTGTTCCCCGGCGCCGGCATCGGCTTCGGGCCGCCGATCGAGGACGGCTTCTATTACGACTTTCAGGTCGATCGCCCGTTCACGCCGGAAGATCTGGAGCGCATCGAGCAGAAGATGGGCGACGTCGCGCAGCGCGACTTCGCCTTCACGCGTGAAGTCGTCGACCGCGCCGAGGCCAACCGGCGCTTTGCCGACGATCCGCTCAAGCTCGAGCGAATTTCGGAGCTGGGCGACGACGAGACCATCACGGTCTACACCGACGGCCCGTTCGTAGATCTATGTCGCGGCCCGCACGTGCCGAGCACCGGACGGCTCAAGCATTTCAAGCTGCTGAACGCCGCCGGCGCCTACTGGCGTGGCGACGAAAAGCGGCAGATGCTGCAGCGGATCTACGGCACCGCGTGGTTCAAGAAGGAAGATCTCGAGACCCACCTTCATCGCCTGGAGGAAGCGCGGAAGCGCGACCATCGCGTGCTCGGCCGCCAGCTCGACCTGTTTTCGATTC
>JBDTQV010000287.1:0-3455 GCA_039932015.1 Gemmatimonadota bacterium
AGCATCGGACCCACATGCACGAACGCGAGCACCAGACCGCCGACGCCCGCGAGCACTCCCCACAGTGCGAAATGCGTCAGCCACGTCACCCCGGCAAAAGCGAGAATGCCCATGCCGATGCCGGGCAGCACCACCGCCAGCAGCGCGCGACGAACGGTTCCGGCCTTGAATCCGCCGACCGACCCGGCGATCAGCGGACCCACCGCCGGTATCCAGAACAGGAGTAGCGACAGGCCGCTCATCCAGTTCATTCCACTGATGAGCTGCGCTCGCGGCGACCGCTCGCGCCGCCCTGCCGGCTCTCCGGGGGCAATCTCCGGCCGCTTCACGAGAGCAGTTGACGCACGCGTTGCTGCCGAAATGCGAATATCCGCCGGAGCTGCCATCCAATTATCGGCGCCGCCAGCTCGCCTGCCGGATAGAGCGGCAGCCGATAGCGCACCTCGTCTTCGATCCGGGTGCCGCCCTCGGCGGTGTCGGCAAAGCGATGGGTATGCACCCACACGGCATACGGCCCCTTGAGCTGCTCATCGACGAAGGCGTTGGGCGGGTCCCAGAGCGCGATGCGAGTGCGCCAGCGAAGCGGGATGCCGCGCAGCCGCAGCGCATAGTCGAGGATCGTGCCCTGTGCGACCGTGATCGTGCCCGGCGTGACGACGCGAAACCGGAGCTCCGGTGGCGTGATGGCCTCGAGATTCGCTGCATCGGCGAAAAACGCGAAGACGCGTTCGCGCGGAAGCGGCAGCGTCATCTGCACTCTGAGGAAACGATCTCGTCCGAACCGGGTCAGGTGGCAGCCAGCCGGCTCAGGATTCCGTCGTCCAGGCGATGGCCGCCATCGAATTTGATGACCTCCGCGCGGCCGCCGGCGGCGGTAAGCGCGTCGGCGCGCCGAATCATTTCTTCGGCATCGGCAATACGATCCCGCGTCCCGTGCACATACGTCACTCGCACGCCGGCAAGCCGCGCCCGCGCGGCGTCATCCAGGTCATCCGGCTCGACGCCACCCCAGAGCACGAGGTGCCGGGGCCGGATGGCGCCGAGCGTCGCCCAGCGTGCGGCCGTGGCTGCGCCCTGGGAAAAGCCGAGTACCGCGACGTCACCGCCCGCGGCGCCCACGGCTCGGTGCACGGCATCCAGATACTCCACATAATCCGCGATCTCCGCATCGCGCCCCTCCCGCGTCATCCACGACGCGCCCACCGGCGCCGCTCCATGCGATGCTACCTCGGCCGTCGCGCGATAGAATCGGGACAGCGCCTCGGGCGCGACGAGCATCCCGCCACCCTCGACGAGAAGTGCCGCGGAGCCGGCGAATTGGCGCGCCAGCTGCCCGTACCCGTGCAGGACGTACCAGCAGCGCGAGTGCGGCTCCGCGGCACTACCGAGCACGACACAGCGCGCGGTGCGTAGGACTCGCAGCTCTATTTCTCGTGACGGCGGGGTCACGGCACCTCCCTTGAGGTTAGACAGTCGGCACGTCCCGGCCTATGTTCCGGATAGAAATGGCGCGTAACGGCCGCACTCGACGCTGGGACGGGATTATGCGTGAAGCACGACTGAAACCGGAATTCGCGGCTCACTATCCGGAAATCGAGCCCGACGTGTGGTACCCGGCACCGCTGCTATCGGCACGCCGTCTCGCGCGCATTCGCACAGCGGGCGACGCCGCGTCGCTGGCGCGTGTGCTCGACGAGCAGCACTTCGAATTCCGGGGCGACCGCCCGCGTCTGGATCTGGGTGCCCGAACGCGGATAGCGGATCCGACCCCACCGTAGTCACCCGCTCGCACTCCCGTTCCCAATTGGTGAGTGCAGGATCGATGACGCTGAGCGCGGTGCGAACCAGGAAGACATTCCCGCGGCCGTCGACTAATCGGGAACGCCGTGAAGCCGCGGCGTGACGGATTTCTGCATGACAGTGCGCCTTCCGGAAGTTCAGTTCCTTCATACACGACCAATCCCAATCTGTTCGGCGCCCCGCCGGGGGACAATGGACGGGACCGCCTGCGCGCGTCCGCGGAGCAAGCGTCGCCGCCTCGCATACAAGGGAAGGCGCCCCGGCCCATCGGCTGCAACGTTCTCAACGTTCACCTCGTACTGAACGTATTCGATGGCGCGATGGCGACGGCACCCTATACGGAAGACCCATGGATCAACGTACCGCCCGCTTCACCGACCGCATGGGATCGCTGCTCGAGGCTGAGGGTTTCCCGCCCATTGCCGGCCGACTGTTCGGATTGCTGCTGCTCCGTGACGATGCCTGCTCGCTCGATGAGCTGGCGGCGGCGCTCTGCGTGAGCAAGGCGAGCGTCAGCACCAATGCGCGCCTGCTGGCCGCGCACGCCGCGATCGAGCGCACCGGCCGGCCCGGCGATCGTCGCGACTACTATCGCGTCACGCCCGATCTCTTCACCCGGATGATGGCGCAACGGCTCGCACGGTGGCAGAGTTTCGCCGAGGCGGTGCACGAAGGCCGCCGATCCCTCGCAATCGGCAGCCCGGACGTCGCCGCGCGTCTCGCCGACTACGAGGATGCGTACGCGTACATGACGGCGGAGATCGGGAAGGCGTTGCGACGCTGGCGCGCACCCCGGAAGAATGCATGCCACCCCACGCGCAGGAGCCGCCGGTGAGCCGTTTCGTGAAGGCCGCAGCCGTTCTCGCGCTCACCGCCGCGACCGCGTGCGTCGGCACGCCGTCCGTGGGCGGGGTGCCGACGTCCCCCGGTCCGAGCGTGCCGTGGACGCCGCCGGCGAGCGCGTTGGCTCGCGCCGATGCTGACACGGCGGAGGCGGCACTGCCGGCGGATCTCGCGGAGCGGGTGCAGCGGCTGACTCTGACCGATATCGTCGATTACGGCCTGCGCAACAACACCGCCACGCGCATTGCCTGGGCCAACGCTCGCGCCGCTGCGGCCGACTACGGATCCGAGCGCGCTTCCTGGCTGCCGACGATCGACGGCAATGTCACCGGCACACGGGTCAAGACCGCTGCGAGCCAGGGCCGCATCGCCGTCAAGCAGTCGGTGCTGACACCGAGCCTTTCGCTGACGTACCTGCTCTTCGATTTCGGCGGCCGTGCGGGCCGCGTAGGAGCCGCGCGGCAGCAGGCACTCGCCGCCGCGTTCGATCACAACTCCGCAATCCAGGACGTCGTGCTGCAAATTCAGGTCGGCTACTTCCAGTACATCGCGAACCGAAGTCTGCTCGGCGCACAGCGGCTGACGCTCCGCGAAGCGGAAACGAATCTGCAGGCGGCCGAGGAGCGGCGCCGCGTGGGGGTCGCGACGATCGCCGACGTGCTTCAGGCCCGGACGGCCGCCAGCCAGGCACGCCTCGCGCTGGAAACCACGGAGGGTACGGTGCAGACGACGCGCGGCGCGCTGGCGCTGGCACTCGGCCTGCCGGCCAATCTGCCGTACGACCTCGATTCGACCGCGGCCGAAGTGCCGGT
>JBDTQV010000288.1:0-3454 GCA_039932015.1 Gemmatimonadota bacterium
GCGGCAACCTGCACCCGCGCTTCTGGGGCTGGGTCATGGGCAATGGCACACCGCTCGGCATGATGGCCGACATGCTGGCCGCCGGCATCAATCCCAACGTGGGCGGCTTCAACCAGGCGCCGGCGCTGGTGGAGCACGAAGTCATTCGCTGGCTTGCGACGCTGCTCGGCATGCCGGAGACGACCGGTGGCGTAATGGTCACCGGCGGCACGTATGCCAACACGCTGGCGCTCGCCGTTGCGCGATACGCCGGCGCAAAGGCGGCGGGCATGGATGTCCGCGAAGATGGACTGCTGGGCGGCGGGCCCCGGCTCGTCTTCTACGGCTCGACCGAAACACACAACTGGGCCCGCAAGGCGGCCGAGCTGCTCGGACTCGGCAACCGCGCCTTCCGGCGCGTGCCGGTGGACGCGGAGTACCGCATCGACGTGGCTGCGCTCGACCAAATGATCACTGAGGACCGCGACGCAGGAATGCATCCGTTCTGCATCATGGGCACCGCCGGTACGGTGAACACCGGCGCCACCGACAATCTCACGGCCCTCGCTGACCTCGCCGTGCGCGCGCGTCTCTGGTTCCATGTAGACGGCGCGTTCGGCGCCTTTGCGTATCTCTCGCCCGAGCTGCGGCCGTCCGTCGCCGGACTCGAGCGCGCCGACTCCATCGCCTTCGATCTGCACAAGTGGGGCTCGCTGCCCTACGACTGTGCCTGCGTCCTCGTCCGCGATCCCGACCTTCAGCGCGCCGCCTTTGCCGCCTCGGCCAGCTACATCGCGCCGGCTGCGCGCGGCGTGATTGCCGGAGGATTGCCGTTCTCGGAGCGCGGCCTGGACCTGTCCCGCAACTTCAAGGCGCTGAAGGTGTGGATGAGTCTGATGGCCCACGGCGCAGCGGCGCTCGCGTCGCAGGTCGACCAGAATGTCAGGCAGGCGCGGTACCTCGCCGAACGCATTGAGCACCACCCCGAGCTCGAGCTGCTCGCACCGGTCCCGCTCAACATCGTCTGCTTCCGGTTCGTGGCACCCGGACTCGACGAGGCACGCCTCAATGCCGTAAACGAGGAAGTGCTGATCCGGCTGCAGGAACAGGGCATCGGAGTGCCGTCAAGCACGGTCCTCGGCGGACGCTTCGCCATTCGCGTCGCGAACGTAAACCACCGAAGCCGCCTGGCAGATTTCGCTGCGCTCGTCGAGAGCGTCGTCCGCCTCGGGCACGAGGTGGCCGGAACGGGCAGGCCGGCTACATCGTCCGCGCCAGCGCCCGGTGCTGCGCCACGCGGGCACTGTCCTTGAAGATGGTCACGAGCCCCGCCCCCGCCAGAAATCCGCCGACGTGTGCCCACACCGCCACGCCGCCGGTCTCGCTCCCGTACGTCATCGCTCCACTGAAGATCTGCAGCGCAAACCAGTAGCCCAGCATCACCCACGCGGGCAGGGTCACCCGGGTGAAGAATATGATGAGCACGATGAGCGTGTGGATCCGCACGCGCGGGTACAGCACCACGTACGCGCCCATGACGCCGCTGATGGCGCCGGACGCGCCCACCATCGGGATGGCGCTCGACGGCTGCACGAACGTCTGCGCCGCCGCCGCCGCCAGCCCGCACCCCAGATAGAAGACGAGATAGCGCGCGCGCCCCATCGAGTCTTCGACGTTGTTGCCGAACAGCCAGAGGAACCAGAGGTTGCCGATCAGGTGGAACCACCCGCCGTGGAGGAACATCGACGTGAGCGGCGTATACCAGCTCTCGCCTTCGCCGAGGATGCAGACCGTAGTGGGAGACAGCCGGAGCGTGGAGCCGGCCGGGACGCGATGCAGGAATTCGCCCGGGATCAGCCCCAGCTCGCACACCGATCGCGACAGTCCCGGCTCGAGCCCCATTCCCTGCACCGTGAGCCACACCCCGACAGTCACCACGATGATGAAGATCGTGGTGACCGGGGTGCTGAGCGTGGGGTTGTCGTCGCGGTAGGGGAACACAAATCCTCAGCGTGGCCGGGGCCGCTCGCGAATCACCGCGCTCGCCGCCTTGTCGTCCCTGAGCCCAAGAAAGCGCGGCTGCCGCAGCAGCCCCTTCGCGGTCCATTCCTGAAATCCAAGCTGCGCCACCAGCACCGGCTTTGCCCAGTGAATGAAGAGGCGGTCGCGCGCGAAGTCATCGAACGGAGAAGTCTTCCGCTCGAGCTTCCGCAGGCGCGCGGCGAGCCGATCGAGCGTCGCCGCATCATAGCCGGTGCCGACCTTTCCCGCGTAACGAAGCACACCGTCCTCGTAATAGCCGGCGAGAAGCGCCCCGAACCCGGTGCGGCTCCCCTCGGGGTCGGTCCACCCGCCAATCACAAATTCCTGTTCGTTGACGCACTTGAACTTGAGCCAGTCGTCCGAACGCCCGGCGCGGTACGGCGCATCGAGCCGCTTGGCGATGACGCCCTCCATCCCGCGGCGGCACGCCGCCTCGTAGTACGCTTCGCCTGCGGTGCGGCGGTGCGGCGTCAACCGGACCGGTCCCGCCTCCGAGAGCGACGCCTTCAGCGCGCGCTTCCGCTCCGCGAACGGTGCGCGGCGAAGATCCTGTCCGTCGAGGTGCAGGATGTCGAATACGTAATAGTGGATGCGGATGCCGCTCGCCCGCGCCGCCACCGGATCGTGTTTGCCCAGTCGCTGCTGCAGCCGCTCGAAGCTCGACACCCCACCGGAGAGCGCCACGATCTCACCGTCGAGCACCATGTCGTGTTCGGCCGTTGCGAGCGCCTCGGCCACCTCCGGATACGCGCCGTCGAGCGGCTTCCGGTTTCGCGACAAGAGACGCACGCGTGCACCGCCGCGCCCGCGCCCGCGCCGCACGTACGCGAGACAGCGGACGCCGTCGAGCTTGGGCTCGAAGATCCATTTGGAATCGGAGAATCGGTCCCGGGTGAGCACGGCGAGCATCGGCTCGATCCAGACAGGCTGCGCCGTTCGCCGGGGCGTCACTCGCTCGAAGTTTCGGTATTGACGAGCTTCGGCTGGCGGACGGATGGCTTCCGGATGGCCTGGCCAGCGGAGGGCCGCGCGTCCTTCCGGAACGGCGGGAGCTCCACCGGCCGGCCGGTCTCGATCGAGCGATAGAGCGCCGCGATCACCCGCACGTCTGCCAGCCCTTCCCAACCCGACGGCTCCGGGTCCTCACCCGTCATGATGCACTCGGAGAAGCTCACGAGCTCGACCGCGAACTGGTCGTGCTTCGGAAAGGTTCGCTCGCGCGAGCGGCCATTCACCGTGACGGTCTGAGTGATCTCGTCGGCATAGGCATACGCCGAGTCCATCACGAGCGAGCCCTTGGTACCGACGACGGCGTACGTCGACACGCTCGCGGCGCCGAAACTCACCACGAAGCTCGCCAGGCGCTCCCCGGGAAAGCGGAGCACCGCGCTGACCGACTCTTCGGTGTCGGCGAAGCGCGGGTCGCTGCCCT
>JBDTQV010000289.1:0-3445 GCA_039932015.1 Gemmatimonadota bacterium
CGATAGCCGAGCCGCTCGACCTGCTCGAACGATCCCTCGAGCGTAACGTTGCTCGCGATCGCCACTTCCATCAAATGGACCTTGTTCAGGTCTTCGGCGGCGATCGCCTCCTCCAGAATCTTCCGCATCATCAGGCCGAGCACGAGCAACACGGCACCCACGGCCGCCCAGCCGGCCGGCTGCAGCGCGCGCAGCGCGGCGACCACGACGACGCAGCCGAGCACGGTGATGCAATAGGAGACGATCTCCCACCGCAGAATCAGCAGCTGCTCGACGGGCTCGAGCTTGCTGCGGAGCAACAGCGTGAAGTAGAACAGCGCACGGCTCGTGAGGAAGTAGAGCGCGATGAGCGTGAAGCCGGCGGGGAGAAAGTCGAGCGAAATCGGCGGAGAGCCGCTCAGGCGCAGCACGAGTGCATACCCGCCGTACGCCGCGACGAAGGCCAGGACCTCGCGCCCGGCGTTCACCAGCGCGGCGCGCGGTACCTTGCGCAGCCAGACGATATCGGCAGCGGCGACGCCGACCACCAGCGCGAGCACGACGGCAGCCGGCCCCACCGCGATTGCCCCCACCAGCACCGGGATACCGGCCTGCGTGAGGTACGAGTACTTGCTGAGGCGGACTGGCGCGGCACGGAGCAGCACCGTGGCGATGAGCAGCACCAGGCACGCGAACGGCATGTGCAGCCAGCGATGATCGAGCCCGAGGATGACCGCGGTAATGGCCAGCCCGCCGATCATGAGTACGCGGCTATAGAGGTCGAGCGCCCGCGTGACGGACAGGTTCACGGCAGCTCCCGCCGCATCGCGCCTCTGAGCGCGCCCAGGAACCGTCGCGCGCCCGTTGCCCCCTCGCGCCCGACAGTGTCGACCAGTGCGCTGCCGACCACGACGCCGTCAGCGATGCGAGCCACCTCAGCGGCCTGCGCCGGTGTCGAGATGCCGAACCCCACCGCCACCGGCAGCTCGGTATGCGCGCGCACCCTCGCGACCGCTGGACCGACACCGACATCGACCGCTGCGCTCACGCCGGTAACGCCGAGCCGTGCGATCAGATAGATGAACCCTTCCGCCCCGCTGACGATTGCCCGGACCCGTACGTCCGGCGTAGTCGGTGCGACGAGCCGGATGAGCGCGAGCGGGCTCGCCCGCACTGCGCGCTCCAGGCCCTCGTCCGCACCGGCGGGCAAATCGGTCAGCAGCAGCCCGGCGATGCCGAGCTCGGCCGCATCATCGAGGAAACGGTCGACGCCGTAGCGGAGGATCGGGTTCAGATAACTGAAGATCACAACGGGGCGCTCGAGCTGCGCCTGGCGCACCAGGTCAAGCGTGCGGACGAGCGTCATGCCCTGCGCGAGCGCATCGAACGTCGACCGCTGGATCGTCGCGCCATCGGCGAGTGGATCGCTGAACGGGACGCCAACTTCGATGATGTCCGCGAGCTCGTCGGCGACGCGGAGCGCCGCGAGGCTCTCGGCAAAGTCCGGATGCCCGGCGGTGAGATAGGGAATGAGTGCGGCGCGCTGCTCACGCCGGGCCGCGGCCCATGCGGCGGCGAGTGCGCCGGCCCGCGGCTCAGACGAAATAATCGCCAACCGTGAGTCCATAGCGCGAGGGACTGGTGACCTTGACGATCGAACGCGCAAATCCGCCGCCGGCATCGGCGTCCGCCAGGTTCACGACGCGGCCGGGCGGCGCGATGATGCCGCCGTCGGCGTCGATCGCGAGGCGGGCGAGCGGACGGTTGAGCTGCTCCGTGTCGGGATTCATGGCGGCCACGATGGCGACCTCGAGCGTATCGAGGATCACGCAGGTGCCGACCGGATAGATGCCGATGAGGTTGATCAGCGCCTTGACCAGCACGGTGTCGTAGCCGCGGCGCGGGTTCTCCCACATTTCGCGCAGCACCTGATCCGGCTCGATCGGCACCGTCTGGTAGCTCCGCCGCGACGTCGCCGCGTCGAACCCATCGGCGACCGCGACGATACGCGAGAAGAGTCCCAGCGCGCGCGGGCGGACCGTACGCGGATAGCCGCTGAGGTCCGTCTTCATATGGTGCTCGTGCGCGACGAGAATCGAGCGATACGGAATTTCGTCGTAGCCGCGGAGGTTGAAGAGCGTCAGCGCGCCATACCAGGGGTGGGCCTGCATGACGCGCCATTCCGCCTCGTCGAGCCCGCTGGTCTTGTTGAGAATCTCGAGCGGGATCCGCGCCTTGCCGATATCGTGCATCAGCGCGGTCATGCCAAGATCATAGAGCTGCGCCTTGGAAAAGCCGAGCTTCTTGCCGAGGGCCACGGCAAAGATGCACACGTTGACCGAGTGCGAGAACGTGTACTCGTCGTAGTCCCGCAGCGTCGTCAGGCCGATCAGCGACGTTTCGTTGTTCAGCACCTGGTCAACTATCATCTGCACGGCGCGCTTAACCTTTTTCACGCTCGTCGCGCGTCCGAGCCGGACACCCGTGACGACTTCCTTGGCGACCGCAACGCCCTGGGAATATGTGCGCTTCGCAATCTCGCGCGCGCGCTCGTCGGTCGTCTCCGCCTGCGGCTGCGCGCGCTCGATCGCGAGGCCGCTGATGGCCGCACGATGCATTCGATCGGAGAGCTCCTCGAACGGATCGGTCTGCGGTGACTCCGAGAGGCTCAGCAGAATACTGAGGAAGCCCTGCCACTCTCGCCGCTCGACGCCGCGGCGCACGTGCAGGACGCCGACTTCGAACTTGCGAAGCATCGTGAGGATGTGGCTGAACGAGGCGTAGTTGTCGAGCTCGAGGCGGAGTCGCGTCGCGTTGACGAAGATGAAGTCGCCCGCGAGGCGAATCTCGATTTCGAAATCGGTGAGGTGCAGCGCGTGCGTCGACTCGTCAAGATCGTCCAGCGCGCGTTGCACCGTGGCGTTTTCGACCGGGTAGAGCTTGAGGCTCCGAAGCGCCGTGTACAGCGTGAGCAGCAGCCCGCGCCCACCCTGCCGGAGCAGCCCCTCGTGGGCGCCCGCTTCGCCCGGTACGGTCACGCGTTCGCCTCCCTGAGCGCGCGACTCACGGCGTTGCGAACGACGAGATCCTTGTCGGTCGCCGCGCGCTGCAGCACGGCGAGCGCTTCCGGGGTGCGCACCCGCCCAAGCGCGATCGCGGCGCATGCGCGCATCTCGGGCGACTCCTTCATCCGGAGTACTCCCTTCGGCAGGAGCATGCCTTCGAGCATCTTGAGCCCGCCGCCGCCGGCGATCGATCCATACGCTTCGAAGAACGCCATCTTCTCGCTGAGGTCCATGCTCCGTACTCCCTTGCCCGTCACCACCGCCTCCACGCGGCGAAGCGCGCCCTTGTAGCCGCGTGCACCGGCCGTGCGCACCGCCGCCATTCGTACCTGCCGCTCGCCATCGTCGATCGCGCGGTCGATATGCGCCATGGCGCCCGGCGAGCCGATCGATGTGAGCGC
>JBDTQV010000290.1:0-3430 GCA_039932015.1 Gemmatimonadota bacterium
ACCACTTGTGCGCCAACTCGTCGCTCCGGCCAATTCCCTTCCCGCGCTCGTAGAGCGACCCGACGTTCCGTTTCGCAGCTGCACTCCCCGCGAGCGCCTCCCGCATGCAGTCATCGAACGCCTCGATCCACTTTTCGGCCTGCACGTTCTGGGAACACGCCACACTGGAGGGTGCGGCCGGCTTCGGCGTCGAATCCGCCGGACGAGTCACCACCTTCGGCACGCTCACCAGTGCGGGTGACCACGCGATCGACTGCGCCGCATGAAGTTGCAGGGTATCGACCCGCGGCAGGTATCCGGCCACCGTCACTGAAAAGACATGGCGGCCCGGAGCCAGCGCGAGAGTCCGCGCCGCCTGCGGTTTCCCGTCGACCTTAATCACCGCCTCCGCGGGCAGTCCGGTGATCCTGATCGTGGCGTCCTTCGGTTTGGCCACCGGCTTCGCGACCGGAACACGTGTCTCCGGCACGGGAGTGCTGATGGCTGGTGCCGGCCCACTGACGGGGTGAGTGACTGCGGAATCGCGTACGGGAGATGTCGCGACGGACACCGCGGCGGTATCCGTCGCGACCGGCTCGAGTGGAGCGGCGCGGTCGTCCTTCGGGAGCGTGAACAACAGCACAGCCACCGCAACCACAATCACCGCGGCGGCGCCAAGCACCGCCTTGGTCCGCCCGCTCATGCCGGTGGCCGCCGCCGGCGCAGGTGGCGGAACGGCTGGACGCGAGGGTGGTGCTGCGTGGCGCGGCGGTTCCGCCTCGCGCGGTGGCTCAGCTGGCCGCGTAGCCGGCTCCATCCGCGGAGGCGCCGCTTCGGCGGCCTTCGGCATCGCGTCGAACACCTGCGTCGCCACCGGCTTCACGCCGAGCGACCGCGCGAGCGGCTTCATCGCGGTCGTCAGCCCGAGAGAGAACTCTTCGCCATCGCGCTCCAGCCGGAGCGCCACCACCTTCCCGGTCGCAAGATCGCGTGCGAAGTACACGGCGCCGCCGCCTTCGTTGCGCGACATCTCACCCAGCACTTCGTACTCGGCCGAGACCGCCTCCTTCACGGCCTCGAGCAGCAGCGCGCGATCGACGGCGTCGCCTTCCTTCGCGGCCGCGCCGGAGAGGTCGGCACCGCAGTAACTGCAGAAACGGGCCCAGCCCTTCACCGCTTTCCCGCAGCTCACACACTTGCTCTCAGGCGCCGGCATCGAGTTGTCGAGATGGCGCACGACTTCGAGCGAGAACTCATCGGCCAGCTGGCCCTCGCGCTGCAGCCGGAGTGCCACCAGGCGGCGGCTCGCGGCTTCGCGCGCGAGATAGATGATCATCCCGTCGGGCCCGCGGCCGATCTCGCCGAGGACGTCAAAGTCAGCGGCGGCGGCATCCTGCACGGCTCTGAGAAACGGATCGGCCTGAGGGGCCGACGGGTTCGGAACCACGTTGAGACGGGTGGTCCCGTTCTCGCGCAGCATGAAGACTCCGTTGCTTGCGGATATATCCGGGAGACCTCAACCTAAGCGTCCGGCTCCGGCCCGTCCACACGCCGGCAACGCGCCCACGTGGCATCCCCCATTACCGGCAGGCGCGCACGATCTCTGCGCGCCTCTGAAGTAACACCCCCGCTAGTGCGCCCCGAGATCGGCCGCGTACTGCTGCCCGGTCCGCATCACCTCTGCTCCCGCGCGCGCCGCGAACGAAGTCACGTCCGCACTGATCTCCGTCGCCACGCCTATCGCATCGCGGTACCACGCCGCCCACGTCGTGATGATTTCGCGTTCGTGTGCCACGTCGCCCCCGGCCACGATCGCCGCTTCGCTCAGCGTCCGCTCCGCCGCGAGACGTGCGAGCGCGTCGCGGTGGGTCTCCTCCACCACGAATCGCGCGGTTGCCCCGTTTCCGGACGCGAGAGTGGCCACTACCGCAAGCGCGCACACGCCCGAGTTCCGCATTTCGTCGGCCGAGACCATTGGCAGGCGATCATTGTCGGTGTGGTAGAACTGATCGGTGAAATGCCAGAGCAAAAGCGCGGGTATCTTCGCGGCGAGGAACGGCGTGTGATCGCTGCCGCCTTCGTACGGGTTCGTCCGCACCGTCCAGCCGCCGGGCACCCGTCCGGCCACATCCTCGCATCGGTTGCGCACGAAGTCGTTGTACCAGTGAGGCGTCAGCTGCGCCACGGTCATCGGCGACCCGCCCCACTCGGTGTGGTGATCGTCACCGCGGGTCCAGACCGCCGATGGGTCCGGCATCTTCTCGATGAGGAAAGTGCCGCCGGTGAGCTGGGTGTTCTCGCCCACCATGTCGAGGCTGAGTCCCCACTTCACGCCGGCCGCGCGCGCCGAATCTTCGGCGAGATACCGCGCCACCGCCCGGATCTCGTCGCCCCAGACGAACGTGACCGTCCGCTCGAGACGCAACTGCTTCCGGGTGACGAGCGCAGCCAGCACCCGCGCCATCTCCGCCTGGGTCCCGACGCCGCTCGCATTGTCATTCGCGCCCGGCTCCTGCACGTGCGCGCTGACTACGATTCGCTCGCCCGGACGGGCCCGGCCCCGCGCCTCGGCGACGAGCGTAAGCTCATCGGCCGGGTGGCGGTCAACCGCCGTTCGCACCCGCACGCGCACACCGCCCGCCGCGAGCGCCTCCTTCAGCGATTCGCGCGCGCCGTACGAGAGGAAAATGGCCCACGTGCCGCGCGCCGAATCGGCCGGGAAGCGGCCGAACTGTATCGAAGTCTGATTCAGTTCGGGACGGGTATACGCCGGCATCTGATATACCAGCACCCCGAGCGCGCCCCGCTGAATTGCGCCTTGCGCCAACCGAACACTCGGCCCCTCGGCGAAGACGACCTTGCCCGCAACATCCACCCGGTCCACATCGTCCGGCTTCACCTTCGATATGTCCACCACCTCGGCCACAACGCCGGTGTCTGGCGTGGCGAACGACCCGATCGCGAGCATGTTGCGATTGGTCGCGAAGCGGAGCAGCGTCGGGCCGTGCTCGATGGCGAGCGACGCGTCGACAGGCGACCACGACGCCTGCTCCATCCGCCGGCGCTCGATTCGATAGACCAGCGGCGCGCTCGGAGGCGCTGAGTCCTCGCGCACGTAGCCGGCGCGCGCCAGAATGCCGGCGACGCGCGCGATCGTCGTGTCGAAGCCGATGCTGCCCGGCTGGCGCCAGAACTGTTCGACGAACGCGACCGTCTCGCGCGCGTGGTCGCCGGAGAACTCTTTCAGCAGCAGGTCGTAGGTATGGTCGAGTGACGCGAGACGCGGCCGCGACTGCGCGTGAGCCGGCAGCGCGCCGGCGAGCATGGCCCCGAGCGCCATGCCACCGAACGCGCGGAGCGTGCGCCCGGATGTTCTGACAGACACGCCGCTCGCCTAGCGCCGCAGCTTCGACAACAGCCGAAGAATCTCGAAGTAGAGCCAGATCATCGT
>JBDTQV010000291.1:0-3426 GCA_039932015.1 Gemmatimonadota bacterium
TGCCGCCGCCCCCATTCGGCGCCCGTCAACCTCCATTCATGATTCATGAAACGTGAAAGCGATTTTGTCGGCTGCCGCACCCGCGACCGATCGCACGTGCCAGGAGCACGCCCACTTTGCCGATACGCATCCTTCCCGACACTTCACGCCAGACGCAGCTCCCTTGCGGCAGATGACTCTGCGTCCGTCCGACGTAGTGGTCGCCATGCAACTCGTCCTGAGCGTGGAGCGAAGCTACGGGCCGCTCTCCTGTTCGGTCGGTATCAGTCTCGGTGAATCCCACAATGCTGTTCGGCGGCTGGTCAGCGCACGCCTCGCCAGCGGGCTGCCCGTCGCAATCGAGCGCGAGAACCTGATCGATTTCCTCGTGCACGGTGTGCCCTACGCGTATCCGGCCACTATCGGCGCCGAGACATGGGGGGTACCGACGGCGCCGCTGCCGGACGCGTCACCGTTCGTCTGGCCGAGCGTTACGGGAAAGGCCTGGGGCCGCGCGATCACCCCGCTCTATTCGGGCGCCTCCACCAGGCGAGGCGCCAATCCGCGGCTCTACGGCCTCCTTGCGTTTATCGACTGCATTCGAATAGGAAATGCTGCGGAACAGAAATGGGCCGCTGGACTCGTGCGCGAACGCCTGCATCCGCCAACGTTCAGAAACCGCTCGCGGCGGGCGCGCGCGACGTCGCTTGACGCCGCCTGAGACGCGCGTCAGCTTAAGCTCGACCCATCGCCCAACTCTTCCTCCCCTCCGGCGGCCATGCAACTCTCTCGTTCTGCCCTCGCACTCGGCGCCGCCATCGCGGTCGCGGCTGGTTGCCGGAACCCCGCACCCAGCACCACACCGCCACCCCAACGCTCGCCTGCCGCCGAGCCCGTCGCCGCCGTGCCCGGCGCAACCGGACAGCGCACCCCCGGTGACAGCACCGCTGGTGGCGGCCTTCGCCCTGCCGCGCCCAAGCCGTACAAGAGCGTGATCACCGCCGAAGCAGAGACGCACCGCGGGCTGTTCACCGTCCACCGTGTCGGCGACAAGCTCTATTTCGAGATCCCCCGCAGCCAGCTCGGCCGCGACATGCTCATGGTCGGCCGCTACGCCCGCGCCTCCGCAGCCGATCCTGACCCGGCGGCCGGCGGCGGCTTCGGCAACTACGGCGGCGACCAGTTCGGCGAGCGCACCCTGCGCTGGGATCGCTCCGGCAACCGCGTGATCCTCCGCTCGCCGCACTTCGATATCACCGCCGACACGTCGCTCTCGGTGTGGCGCGCAGTGGAGGCGTCCAACTATCCGCCCATCATCGCCGTGCTGAACGTCGAGGCGTATGGCCCCGACAGCGCCGCGGTCGTGGACGTGACGCGCCTGTTCACCACCGCCATCCCGGAGATCGCCGCCATCCGCGGCCAGGTGGACGCGGCGCGCTCCTTCGTCGAGCGCGCGCTCGCCTTCCCGGACAACGTCGAGATCGAGGCGACCCAGACCGGCGTCCCGACGCCAGCTGGCGCGGCTGCCGCACCCCCGGCGCCCGGCGCACCGCCGCGCCTGGCGCAGAGCGTGCTCGCCCACTGGAGCATCGTGAAGCTGCCGGAGAATCCGATGATGCCGCGCCGCTTCGACGAGCGGGTCGGATTCTTTTCCATCCGCCAGGTGAACTTCGGCACCGAGGAGCAGCGCGCCGCCCGTCGGCAGTACATCACCCGCTACCGGCTCGAGTGCTCCGATCGGCGCGAGGGCGATCTCTGCTATCCGAAGCAGCCGATCGTCTACTACGTCGATCCCGCAACGCCCAACGTGTGGAAGCCCTGGGTGCGAAAGGCGATTCTCGACTGGCAGCCCGCCTTCGAGGCGGCCGGATTCAAGGACGGCATCGTCGCCATGGACCCGCCGGCGAACGATCCCGACTGGTCGCCCGAGGACATCCGCCATACGGTCATTCGCTGGCTGCCATCCACCACCGAGAACGCCGTCGGACCGCACGTCCACGATCCCCGAACGGGGGAAATCCTCAACGGCTCCGTGCGCATGTTCCACAACGTCCTGAACCTGCAGCGCGCCTGGTACTTCACGCAGGCCTCGGCCCTGGATCCGCGCGCGCGCGTGCTGCCGTTCCCCGATTCGCTCATGGGCCGGCTGCTGGAGTTCGTCGTCGCGCACGAGATCGGCCACACGATCGGGCTGCAGCACGATCAGATCGGGAGCTCGACCTACCCCGCCGACAGCATCCGCAGCCGCACGTGGACCGCGAAGATGGGACACAGCCCCAGCATCATGGACTACTCGCGCTTCAACTACGTCGCGCAGCCCGGGGACAGCATCGCAATTCCCGACCTCGTGCCGCACGTGGGCCCGTACGACAAGTACGCGATCATGTGGGGTTACAAGCCGATCCCCGCCGCCACCACGCCGGAGCAGGAGCGTCCCACACTCGAGAAGTGGGCACGCATGCAGGACTCCATTCCCTGGTACCGCTTCTCGGCCAGCAACGAGTTCGGTGGCTTCGGCACGCTGAACGAAGCGGTCGGTGATGCAGACCCGGTGCGATCGACGCGCCTCGGCTTCCGCAACCTGCGCCGGGTGGTCGATTACATTGGCCCCGCCGCGATCAAGCCTGGCGAGGACAATGCCGACCTGAAGGAGCTGTATAACCGGACGGTGAGCCAGTGGGGCACCGAGGCCGGGCATGTCACGACGATGATCGGCGGCGGCGAGGTGCAGTACAAGTCGGGCAGCCAGCCGGGCGGCGTGTACACTCCGCTCGCGCGCAGCCGTCAGGCCGAGGCCATGCGTTTCCTCGACGAACAAGTGTTCCGGACGCCACAATTTCTGATCCGTCCCGAGATCGCCGCGCGCATCGAAGCCGAGGGAATGCTCACGCGGATTAACACTGCGCAGACGCGAGTGCTGGCCAGCCTTCTCGCCGATTCCCGCCTCAACCGTCTGCTCGAGCAGGAGGCGCTGAACCCGCGCGGGGCGTACCCGCTGTCGGAAATGCTGGACAATCTGCGGCGTGGCCTCTTCGCCGAGGCGTACACCGGTTCGCCTGATGCCGACGCGTACCGCCGTGGGCTCCAGAGCAGCTTTTTGGCGCAGGTCGACCGCAAGCTCAACCCGCCGCCGGTGCCGGCGGCGGGACAATCACAGCCGCCCGCCGGTGCGACCCCGCCGGCGCCGCTGCTCGACGACGCGAAATCAGAGCTCCGCGGCACCCTAACCGTGCTCCGCGCAGATCTGCAGCGCGCGATCGGGCACACTACGGACCGGGCGACGCGGCTGCACTTCCAGGGAATGGTGCACCGCATCGACGATATTCTGAACCCGCACAGATAGCGGCAACCGTCATCTGTGGGTTGACGACCGACTAGCAGTAACGTCGGGCCCGCAGGTCGCGCTCCTGATCCCCCGATCAGTCTTCATTCACGATTCATGAATCG
>JBDTQV010000292.1:0-3421 GCA_039932015.1 Gemmatimonadota bacterium
GCGCGTGAGCACGGACGAATGGATTCGCGGCCGCGGAATAGCACTGGGAGCGCGTTTCACGTGACGTCGCTACGGCGTCCGCTTCCCCGGCTCCACGCAGTGACCGACGCGGCGACGCTCGCGCTGGCCGACTTTGGCGTGCGCGCGGCGGCGATCGCCGCAGCCGGGCCGGCCGTCGCGCTCCACGCGCGCGACCGGACTGCGGGGGGCGCCGCCCTCGCGGCCGCCGCCGCTCGGCTGGTCGCACTCGCGCGCCCGCCGGCAGCGCTCGTCATCGTGAGCGGCCGGCCTGATGTCGCGGCCGCAACCGGTGCGCATGGTGTGCAGCTCGCGGCCACTGACCTTGCACCGCGCGATGCGCGCGCGATCGCAGGCGGCTGGATTGGGCGCTCGGTGCACTCGGAGTCTGAAGCGCACGCCGCAGCCGACGAGGGAGCGGATTACGTGCTCGCAGGCAATGTTTACGAGACGCGGTCGCACCCGGGGCGCGTGGGCGGAGGGCCAGCGCTCATCAGCGCCTGCGCGCGCGCGGGACTTCCGGTGATCGCGATCGGCGGCGTGACGCTCGCAAGGCTCGCTGAGCTGCGCGATGCCGGCGCGTGGGGCGTCGCGGCCATCTCTGCGCTCTGGCATGCGAATGACCCCGCACGCACGACACTGGCGTTTCTCGAACCCTGGCTCGACGCATCATGAATGACTCTGTGAGCGGCACCACGCTCGAAATCCTCCTGAACGGCGAGCCGCGCCGGGTGCCCGGCCCATCGTCGCTCAGCGATCTTCTGACCCACCTCGGACTCGACGCGCGAACCGTCGTGGTCGAGCTCAATCGCGAAATCGTGCGCCGGCCCCGCCTGGCGGATACGCCGCTCACCGATGGCGATGCCGTTGAGCTGGTGCACTTCGTCGGCGGAGGCTGACACATGGACTTCGATACGCCGTTCACCATCGCAGGCCGCCGCTTCCGCTCCCGCCTGATGGTCGGTACCGGAAAGTACCGGAGCAACAGCGATATGATCCGCGCAATAGACGCGGCCGGCGCGGAGATCGTCACGGTCGCAGTGCGGCGTGTAGATCTCAACCGCGCCAATGCCGAAGGTGTGCTGCATCATCTCGACCCCGAGCGCTATTTCCTGCTCGCCAATACCGCCGGCTGCTACAGCGCCGACGAGGCGATCCGCTATGCGCGCCTCGCGCGCGAGGCCGGCTTCAACGACTTCGTGAAGCTCGAAGTGATCGGCGACCAGGAGACACTGCTGCCGGACACCGAAGGCCTCCTGTCCGCCACCCGCACGCTCGCGCGCGAGGGCTTTCAGGTGCTCGCCTACACCAACGACGACCTGATCACCGCCCTCCGCCTCGAGGAAGCCGGTGCCGCGGCCGTCATGCCGCTCGCCTCGCCCATCGGCAGCGGACTCGGCCTGCTCAATCCGTACAGCATCCGCACGATCAAGCGGCGGCTCAGCGTACCGGTGATCGTCGACGCCGGCGTCGGCACCGCGTCCGATGCATGCCTCACCATGGAACAGGGCGTGGACGGCATTCTGATGAATACCGCGCTCGCCGAGGCGGAGGATCCGATCGCGATGGCGCATGCGATGGGGCTCGCGGTCGAGGCCGGACGCGTCGCATGGCTCGCGGGGCGCATGCCGCGCCGCGAGGTCGCGATGCCGTCCAGTCCGGTGCGAGGGATGCTGTCGTAAACTCGGCGCGGGACCCGAGCGGGCTGGCTGCGCGGCGTGCGGCGTTGCACACGCTGGAGCGGGTGCGGAAAGGCGAGCCGCTGGACGCGGCGCTCGACCGCTCGCTCACTGGCCTCCCTGATGACGACCGCCGGCTGGCACACGAGCTCGCCGCGGGCGTGCTGCGCGCGCAGTCGTCGCTCGATGCGCGCCTGGCGCCGCTCGTTCCACGCGGATGGCCCCAGGTTGCGCCTGCACTGCAGGACCTGCTCCGGCTCGGCGCCTACCAGATCACCGGACTCGATCGCGTCCCCGCGCATGCGGCGGTGAGCACGAGTGTGGCGCTGGCGCGCGAAGTGGGCGGCCAGCGCGCCACCGGATTCGTGAACGCGGTGCTGCGACATGTCGCCGCGGATCCCGCACCCGAGCGCACCGCGCCGGCGGGGGAATCGGACTCGACCCGCCTCGCGGAAACGCATTCGCACCCGGAGTGGCTGGTGCGCAGGTGGATCGAGCGGTTCGGCGCGGACGCGACTCGCGTGCTGCTCGAGCGCAACAATACGAGACCGGGACTCGTTCTTCAGCCCGCGCGCGCGCCACTCGACGAGCTCCAGAAGCGCTGGGAAGCCGCCGGAATCTCCGTGGTCCCGGCGCCCTTCGGTGCCGGACTCGCCACCGACCGCACCCGTCCCGGCGACCTGCCCGGCTTTGCCGAAGGCGACTTCGTGGTGCAGGACCCGGCGCAGGCGCTCGTTGCCTGGTTCGCGGACCTTCCACCGGATGTCGCGACGTACGATGCGTGCGCAGCGCCGGGCGGAAAGACGATCGCACTGGGGAGGGAAACACGCGCGGTGGTGGCGGGCGACGTGAGCCGCCGGCGCGCCGCACGGCTCTCGGAGAACGTTCGGCGCGCGGGGAGTGGCCGCGAGCACGTCGTCGTCGCGGACGCGCTGCACCCGCCAATCCGGAGCGCCGGTGCCGTCCTGCTCGACGCGCCCTGTCTCGGCACCGGCACGTTTGCCCGGCATCCCGACGCCCGGTGGCGAGTCACTCCGGAGGCGCTCGCGGCGCTCGCTGAACGGCAGGCGGAAATGCTGGACGCCGCGGCGGCAGTCGTTGAGCCGGGCGGGCTGTTAGTTTACTCCACCTGCTCCCTCGAGCCCGAAGAGAACGAATTTCAGATCGACCGGTTCATCGAGCGCCACCCGGAATTCCGCCGCGAACCGGGCGAAGGTTTTCCGCCGACGCTGTTGTCCGCCCGGGGAGACCTGATGATCCTGCCGCACCGCCACGGGATGGACGGCGCGTTCGCGGCGCGGCTCCGGCGCGCATGATCGGTTTCGCCGAGGGCGTTTCAGCGCTCGTCTCCACCCGCATGGCAGGACACTCATGACGGTTCGCATCGCGCCCAGCATTCTCAGCGCGGATCTCGCGCGGCTGCGCGAGCAGGTCGAGGCGGTGATCGCCGGCGGCGCCGACTGGCTGCACGTCGATGTGATGGACGGCCACTTCGTCCCCAACCTGACCTTCGGCGCGCCGGTGATTCGCGCGCTCCGCCGGATCACCGATCTGCCGCTCGATGTGCATCTGATGGTGGAACGACCCGAGCAGTACATCGACGACTTTGCCGACGCCGGCGCCTCGACGTTCACGTTTCATCCCGAGGGAACCCGGCACGTCCAGCGGCAGCTCGCGGCGGTGCGCGAGCGCGGCATGCGCGCCGGCTACGCCATGAATCCGGG
>JBDTQV010000293.1:0-3420 GCA_039932015.1 Gemmatimonadota bacterium
GACTGGCGGAAGTGATGTTCAAATTCACCGGCATCGTGATGAAGTTCGCGCCGATCGGCATCTTTGCCGCAATCGCCGGCACCATCGGCAAGAACGGCATCGAGGTCATCTGGAGCCTGGGCAAGCTCGTCGGAACGCTCTACCTGGCGCTGATCGTGTTCATCATCGTGGCGCTGATTCCAGTGGCGCTCATTGCGCGAATCCCGATCCGGCAGTTCTGGAAGTGGACACGCGAGCCGTGGTTGCTCGCGTTCACCACGGCCTCATCGGAGGCGGCACTGCCGCTCGCGATGGAGAACATGGAGAAGTTCGGCGTGCCGCGGCGCATCGTGTCGTTCGTACTGCCCACCGGCTATTCGTTCAACCTGGACGGCTCGACCCTGTATCTCGCTGTCGCGTCCATTTTCGTGGCACAGGCCGCGGGGATTCACCTCGGCCTGGGCCAGCAACTGCTGATGATGCTGACGCTCATGCTCACGAGCAAAGGCGTCGCCGCGGTACCGCGCGCCTCGCTCGTGATCCTGTCCGGCACGCTCGTGACGTTCGGATTGCCGCTCGAAGGTGTGGCCGTGATCCTCGGCGTCGATGCCTTCATGGACATGGCGCGGACGTCGGTCAACCTGATCGGCAACTGCCTCGCATCGGTGGTCATGGCCCGCTGGGAGGGTGAATTCAATCCGGATGGCCTCGCGCTCGGCATTCATCCGGTGCCGGCCGCAATGGGAGACAGCACCGCCATCTGACAAATGCGTCAGCGAAGGCGGTGCGCATCCGGAACGGCATCATCAAAGGGAAGTAGCCAGGGCGGGCGGCAGCGCGCCCCGCGCTGCCGCCTCCCGCAGTACCGCCTTGGCAGTCATTCCCGCGGCGCGCAACTCGCGTATTCCCGTATCACCGCTCGCCTTGCTCAGCTTCTCGCCGGTCTGCTTCCACAACAGCGGATGGTGGAAGAAGACTGGAGGCGTTTCGCGTCCAAGCATACGCGCAAGCCGGATTTGCCGCCCGGTTGACGCCAGCAGATCTTCGCCGCGGATGACGAGATCGATCCCCTGACGCTGGTCGTCCACCGTCACTGCGAACTGATAAGTCCAGTGGCCGAGCCGGTCGCGAACCAGCAGGTCGCCGCATTGCATGGCGGGCTCCTGCTGTTGCGGGCCGAGCATCCCGTCCTCGAATCGTTCCGCGCCGGGCTCCATCACGACGCGCGTTCCAGTGCCCGGCCCTGGCGTCAGGCCGCGCGCGCGGCAGCGTCCCGGATACCGCGTTTCCTCGCCAAATACATCTGTGGCTTCACGGGCAATCGTGCGGCGCGAGCAGTCGCACGCATACGTGCCGTGCGTCTCGCCGAGGCGCGCGAGCGCCGCCGCGTATACGGCGCCGGACTCGCTCTGGCGCTCAGCGATGATATCCGGCTCCAGTCCGAGCCAGTCGAGGTCTTCGCGGATCGATTGCTCGAATTCCGGCCGGCAGCGCGTCCCATCGTGATCTTCGATCCTGAGAAGCACTCGGCCGCCCAGCGTGCGCGCCAGCGACCAGACGTACACCGCGTTGACCACGTGGCCCAGGTGAAGGTGTCCGGTGGGGCTCGGCGCGAAACGGGTGAGGGGCCGCGGGGGGAGCTGCGAGGCGAGCCGATCCAGATCGAACATGCTGCGCTAGTGGAACAGCGGAAAAATCCGGCGCATGAGTTGATTCCGAATATCGAGCAGCAGCCAGGCCGCGTCGGCATCGGGCCCGCTGCCGGCGCGACCGCTGCCCGAGGTGTTCGTCACGCCAATGGCCGCGGTTCGGGACACCGGATCGAGATAGAAGAAGCTGCGGAAGCCAGCCTGGCTGCCGGTCTTGCCAACGTATCGGCGTCCGCCGGTGTCCAGAGTGAAGAAGCCGGCGCTCACCGAGTCGCCCTCGGTGTTGCCGCCCGCGACCGGCAGCACCGGCCGCCACATCTCTTCGAGCGACGACCGCTTCAGGAGGCGCTCGTATTCCTCGGCATGCGCGGAAGCGCCGACCAGAAAGGCGAGGTAGCGGCACATGTCACCGAGCGGCGCGTTGAGTCCGCTGTTCGACACCGTGATGCCGGTGTCGAAGCTGAGTCCAACCGCGGTGGCCTGGCCCCCTGACACCTCATACCCGTTCGACCGATCCTTGAGCAGGTTGAACGGCGTCGCATCGAAATAGCTGTGATACATGCCGAGCGGTTTCAGGATGTTCTTGTCGACGTAGACCTCGTAGTCCTCGCCGCTCAGCCGCTCGATGACTCGGCCGAGGTAGATGATCCCGGGATTCGAGTAGCTGAAGCGCGAGCCCGGCTTGAACAGGATTTCGGTGTACGGCATCATCGCAACGAGCTGCTCCCATCCGCGCGGCTCGAACGGATACCACGACTTGTCACCGCTCCAGGGCCACGTGCCCGCACGGAAGCCAGCCGAGTGCGTCATGAGCTGCCGGATGGTGATCTCGGCAATGTCCCCGAAGGTGTCGTGCACTTCGCGCAGTTCCGGAACGTACTTCACCACGGGATCGTCGAGCGAAAGCTGCCCGCGGTCCCTGAGCTGCATGATGGCCACGGCGGTCAGCGTCTTGGTGATCGACGCCCAGTGGTAGATCGTGCTGTCGGTAACCGCGCGTGCCGATTCCCGGTCTGCGAGCCCGAAGTCGGCGCGGCCGAGCACCTGGTCATTCTGCACGAACCAGAGGCTGCCGCCGGCGATATTGGCATTGCGCAGCGACGAATCGAAGCTGGCGCGCATCCCTGCCCATGCGCGATCGAAGCCCGCGGGCTTCTGCGCGCGCTTCTGCGCACGAAGGCCGGCTGGTGCGGCGATCGCGAGCAGAACGAGGACGGAGCGGAGAACGCGGAGACGCACGCGAGGAAGGTACCGTCGATTCCGGGCGCCCGGAACCGGTGGCAGCCTGCAACCTCCGCCGGGTGTCCCGCGTAGGAGATATATTCGAAACCTATGAGCACCTTCCTCGAACACCTCCGCGCCGCGCTCGCTCCGGCCTACGAACTCGGCGACGAGCTTTCGGGCGCGGGCATGAGCCGTGTGTTCGTGGCCACCGACGTGGCGCTTGGGCGCAAGGTGGTCGTGAAGGTACTCCCGCCGGATCTCGCCGCCGGCGTCAACCGCGACCGCTTCCGCCGGGAAATCCAGCTCGCCGCGCAGCTGCAGCACCCCCACATCGTTCCGCTCCTGTCTGCCGGCGAAGACGGCGAGCTGCTGTATTACACGATGCCGTTCATCGAAGGGGAATCGCTCAGGGCGCGGGTCGAACGCAAGGTCCGCTTCAGTGTGCGGGACGTGATGCGCGTGCTGCACGACGTGGTGGACGCACTCGACTATGCCCATGCGCGCGGCGTCGTTCACCGGGACATCAAGCCGGGGAACATCCTCACTTCCGGCGCGCACTCGCTCGTTA
>JBDTQV010000294.1:0-3414 GCA_039932015.1 Gemmatimonadota bacterium
CCGACAGCAGAATCGCCCAGAAGAGCGCGAGCCAGCCGCGCGGCGTGTTGAAGGCGACGACGCTCGCATGCGCTTCATCCAGCCCGGCGCTCAGCCTTGCGAGCCGCTCGGCCGCTCGGGGCCGGTCGCGCCCCACCCGTTCGCCGAGGCGCTGAATCAGGTCGCGCACGAGGCGAGGAAAGATGATCACGATCACGAGCAGCACGCCGAGCCCGGCAAATACGCCGAGGCTGCCGAGGAACAGGTCGTAGAGCGAGAGCCCGAGCACGTTGCCGCGCGTGCCCAATGACTTCCCGGCGCCAAAGACGATGGCGAGCGGGCCCGCGATGGCGAAGAAGGCAACCGTCGCGATGAACGTCATCAGCGTCGACGTCGCCGCTACCGGCAGCGGCACGCCGTAGCGGCGCATCGTGTACATCATCATGGGACCGGCGCCGGACTGGAGCGGTGTGACATACGCGGCCCACGCACTCATCCCGCCGGCCAGGATCATCCCCGGAATCGGCGGGTCCGGATACACCTCGCGCGCCACGACCCAGAGCCGGAGACCACCTCCGATCCAGTCGAGCGACGCGAGCCCGAGCCCCACCACCAGCCATACCCAGTGGAGTCGGCTCAGGGCCGACAGAAACGCCGGAAGATTGTTGCCGTACAGGAGTGTGAGCGCAAACCCGATGACGGAGGCAGCCACGAATATCTCGAAGCCGCGCAGCACCAGCTTTGGCGTGAGGAGTTTTGCCATGAAGGGGCGAAAGGTAGGGCGGGAGCCCGCCCTCGCGGAAGGAGCACCGCTCCCGAATGCAACCCGAACCACTATCTTTCAGCCGTGTCCGTAATTCGCATAGTCAATGCCCGTCAGAACAACCTGAAGGGCATCACCGTCGATCTCCCCCATCGAGCCCTGATCGTCGTCACCGGCCCGTCCGGCTCCGGCAAGAGCACGCTCGCCTTCGATACGATCTATGCCGAAGGCCAGCGGCGCTACATCGAGTCACTGTCCACGTACGCCAAGCAGTTTCTCAACCGGATGCCCAAGCCGCTGGTCGACCGCCTCGAGGGCCTGGCGCCCGCTGTCGCGATCGAGCAGCGGAATCCGACGATGTCGAGCCGCTCGACCGTCGGCACCGCGACCGAGATTTACGATTACCTCCGCCTGCTCTGGGCCCGGCTCGGCTGCAGCTACTGCCGCGTGTGCGGAGCGGCGGTCCGGCGGGACACGCCTCAGTCGGCCGCCGACGATGTGCTCGCCCGCGGCGCGGGGCGGCTGCAGGTTGCGTTTCCGCTCCCGCCGTCCGCCCGGCACAGCCACGCCGCCATTGTAGAGAACCTGCGTGCGATGGGCTTCGTCCGTCTGCTGGCGGATGACATTCCCCATCACCTCGACGAGCTTCCGGACGGCATCGATCTCACCGGCGCGGCCGAGCTGCTCGTCGTGATCGACCGGTTGACCTCCGTGGGTTCGTCGCTCGGTCGGATCGCTGAGTCGGTGGCGACCGCGTTTCAGGAGGGCGAGGGCATTGCCGTGGTCCTGCATGAGACCGGGCGGCTCCGTTTCACCGATTTTCCGGCCTGCAGCGTGTGTGACACGCCTGCCCCGACGGTCACCCCGGCCCTCTTTTCCTTCAACAATCCGCGCGGCGCATGTGCGGCGTGCAACGGATTCGGGGCGACGCTCGAATACGACGAATCGCTCATCATCCCCGATCCAAATCTCAGCCTGGCCGATGGCGCCATCGATCCGTGGACCAAGCCCAGATACGAAACCCGTCGCCGCCTCCTGCTCGATACCGCGCGTGCCCTCGGTGGCGATGTCGATGCACCGTGGTCCCGCCTCAAGGCCTCCATCCGCCATGAGCTGCTCCGCGGCCGGAAGGGACGGTACATCGGAATTTTTCCGTTCCTGAAGGATCTGGAAGCGAAGCGCTACAAGCAGTACATCCGGGTCTTTCTGCGACAGTATCAGCTGGCTCGGACCTGCGAGGCGTGCGGCGGCACGCGGCTCAATCCGAGCGCGCTTGCGGTGCGCATCGGAGATGACCGGATCGCGGACGTTGCCGCGCGTTCGGTGGACGGCATCTACGACTGGATTCACACGCGCGAGCTCTCGGCGACCCAGCGGCAGATCGCGCAGCTCATCATCGAACAGCTCGACTCGCGTCTGACGTATCTGCGCGATGTAGGGCTTGGCTATCTCTCACTCGACCGCCAGACGCGCTCGCTCTCCGGCGGCGAGGCGCAGCGCATCGCGCTCTCGAACGCGCTTGGCTCGCGGCTGGTGGACACGCTCTACGTGCTCGATGAGCCCTCGATCGGGTTGCATCCGCGAGATACCGATCGGTTGCTCGCATTGCTTCGCCGCCTCCGGGACGCCGGCAACACGGTGATCGTGGTCGAGCACGATCTCGCCTCCATCGAGCAGGCCGATTTCATGCTGGAGCTCGGACCCGGCGCCGGCGAGCGCGGCGGCAACATCGTCCATGCCGGTACCCTCGCGACTGCCGGCGATTCGCTCACGGGCCAGTATCTCACCGGCCGCAAACGGATTGGCGTTCCGGCCGAGCGCCGGCCGGCGGGTCCGCAGTGGCTGCGCGTGCGGGGAGCCACCCTTCACAACCTGCACGACGTCGATGCCGACATCCCGCTCGGCACGCTGACCGCCATTACCGGCGTATCCGGCTCGGGCAAGAGCTCGTTGCTGTACGACGTCATTTACCGGAATCTCGAAGCGAAGCTGCACGGCGGCCACTCGGCCAAGTCGCATCTGGGCGAGCCGGTGGGTGCCGTGCAGAAGATCAGCGGCTGGGAATTTCTGCAGGATGTACTGCTCGTCGATCAATCGCCGATCGGCCGGTCGCCGCGGTCGAATCCGGTCACCTACATCAAGGCGTTCGACGAGATCCGGGAGCTGTTCGCCGAGCAGCCGCTGGCCCGGCAGCGCGGGTATACCGCTGCGACGTTCTCATTCAATCTGAACGGCGGCCGCTGCGAAGCGTGTGAAGGGGCCGGCCACGTGCAGGTCGAGATGGTGTTCCTGGCCGACGTGTTCGTGCCGTGCGAGGTCTGCGGCGGCACGCGCTACAAGCGCGAAGTGCTGGACGTGCGCATTCAGGGGCACTCGATTCACGATGTGCTGCAGTGGACCGTCGAAGAAGCCATCACGCGCTTCCGCCATCAGCCGAAGCTCGGCACGGCGCTCTGGCACCTGCAGCAGGTCGGGCTCGGCTACCTGCGGCTGGGCCAGCCGGCTACGACGCTGTCCGGCGGAGAGGCACAGCGACTCAAGATTGCCCGCGAGCTGGCCAGCGCCGGCAAGCGCGACGGCCGCAAGCTCTACATCCTCGATGAACCCACGACCGGGCTTCACCTCGACGACGTGCGCGTGCTCATCCAGGTGCTCGACCGGCTGGTTGACGC
>JBDTQV010000295.1:0-3392 GCA_039932015.1 Gemmatimonadota bacterium
CTGCCCGAGATCTACAACGCGCTGGAGATCCGCGACGACGCGGCCACCCCGCCGATCCGGATCACGGTCGAGGTACAGCAGCACATCGGCCAGAATCAGGTGCGGGCAGTCGCGATGAGCAGCACCGATGGCGTCAAGCGCGGCATGGCCGTGACCGACACCGGCGCGGCGATATCGGTGCCGGTCGGCAATGTGCCGCTCGGACGGATTCTCAATGTGCTCGGTGAACCGGTCGACGGCGGCGAGCCGATTCCGGCCGACGCGGAGCGTTGGGCCATCCACCGGCCGACGCCGAAGTTCGTCGACCTCGAGCCCAAGACCGAGATCTTCGAGACGGGTATCAAGGTCATCGACCTGATCGCCCCGTTCGTGAAGGGCGGCAAGATCGGACTCTTCGGCGGCGCCGGCGTGGGCAAGACCGTGGTGATTCAGGAACTCATCAACAACGTGCAGAAGGGCCACGGCGGCCGGTCGGTGTTCTGCGGAGTGGGTGAGCGAACGCGTGAGGGCAACGACCTGTATCTCGAGTTCAAGGAAGCGGGCATTCTCGAATCGGTCGCACTGGTCTACGGTCAGATGAATGAGCCGCCCGGCGCGCGTCTCCGCGTCGGGCTGTCGGGCCTCACGATCGCGGAATATTTCCGCGACGTGGAAGGCCAGGACGTGCTCCTGTTCATCGACAACATCTTCCGCTTCACGCAGGCGGGATCGGAAGTGTCGGCGCTCCTCGGACGGATGCCGAGCGCCGTGGGATACCAGCCGACGCTCGCCACCGAGATGGGCGACCTGCAGGAGCGGATTACCTCGACCACCAAGGGATCCATCACGTCGATCCAGGCCATCTACGTCCCGGCTGACGACCTGACCGACCCTGCGCCGGCCACGGCGTTCGCCCACCTTGACGCGACGGTCACCCTTTCGCGCGCGATCTCAGAGCTCGGCATCTATCCGGCCGTCGATCCGCTCGATTCGTCGAGCCGCATCCTCGACGCGCAGTTCGTCGGCGAGCGGCACTACAACGTCGCCATCGGTGTGCAGCGCACACTGCAGCGGTACCGGAGCCTGCAGGATATCATCGCGATTCTGGGCATGGACGAGCTCAGCGAAGAGGACAAGCTCATCGTCGCGCGCGCGCGGCGGGTGCAGCGCTTCCTCTCGCAGCCGTTCTTTGTGGCCGAGCAGTTCACCGGCTTCCCCGGCAAGTACGTAAAGCTGGAGGACACGGTCGAGAGCTTCGAGCGCGTGCTCTCGGGCGAGTTCGATCATCTCCCGGAGCAGGCGTTCTACATGGTCGGCAGTCTCGACGAGGCGGTCGAGAAGGCGCAGAAGCTCGCGGGGTCGTGATGCAAGTCACGGTCATCTCTCCCGAGGCAGCTATGTTCGACGGGGAAGCGGACGCGGTCGTCGCGCCCGCGTTCGATGGCGAGGTCGGCATCCTGCCGCACCACGCACCGCTCATGACGTTGCTCGGTGAAGGCACGCTGGTCGTGCGGCAGGGCGGCGCGAGTCACCGGTTCCGGGTCCGCGGCGGGTTTCTGCAAGTGGTGGACAATCGGGTCCGAGTGGTCGCCGAACACGTACAAGGAGAACCAAATGCGTAATAACAGGTTGGTAGCTGGGTTCGTCATCGCTGCGGCGTCGCTGTTCGGCGCCTCACAGGTTTCGGCGCAGGAAATGTTCACGCCGATGTACAAGGCGCCGTACCGGGGGTTCACCAACTACGAAATTGGCGCGGCCTTCTCGCAGCCGACCGGTGCGGATTACGCGCTCGAAGGCTTCTATGGCCTGGGCCGCGGGCGGAACGATTTCGGAGTGGGCATCGGGTACATCAAGTTTGGACAAGGGTCGAGCGGCGTCAGCATCGGCGGCAACTTCCGCACGCGTGTGCTCCAGAGCTCGCAGAGTTTCCCGCTCGATGGCGCACTGACGCTCGGCGTTGGTGGGTTGTTCGGCAACGGCACCTCATTGTTTACGGTGCCGGTCGGGCTCAGCATTGGACGCCGGGTACTGCTCGAGGGTTCGAGCACCAGCTTCGTACCGTACGTGATGCCGACGATGGTGCCGACGTTCGGCAGCGGAAACAGTGACGTGGGCTTCGATCTCGGACTCGGGGTCGACGTTCGGATTACGCCGAGTCTCGACGTACGCGTGAGCGGCGCGCTCGGCGACGCGACGCGGCGCGGCATCGGCCTCGGCCTGTCGTTCATTCACTGATCGGCAACGCTCGCAAGACAAGCGCCCGGCCCTCGGCCGGGCGCTTTGTCTTGGCGCCCCTGCGTGATTGACTTGCTCGCGAGCGCGTTGCTAGCTTGTGGCGCGCCGCCGGGCGCGACGCATCCACTGCCGGAGGAGATCGATGATACACCCGATGCCGCGCTCACTCATTGCCGCTGCGCTCACGACAGTCACGCTGACGGTCGGGACGCCGGCGGCCGCGCAGGTTCGCGGCATTCCGGTATACAACAGCGGCGTCCCGACCGGTGTCACACTCGCAGGCGAGCTGGGCTTCCCGAGCAGTGGGACGGGCGGGGGCGTCGCCTACGGCGGCAGCGCGCGATTCGGCTTCGGCCCCCTCGGCGCAACGGCGATGGTGATCGAGTCCAAACCGGGCGGCAACGGCGCCAAGTTCCTCTCGTTCGGCGGCACGGCCAATTTCAAACTGCTGGGCGGCCCCCTGATTCCTCTCTCCGCCACGCTGCAAGGGGGGGTTGGGTACTCGAAGAACACCCTCGTCGCCCAGCCGCTCGGCACGACTGGTGATCGCACGGAGCTGCGGTTTCCGATTGGCCTCGGCATCGCGCTGAGCCTGCCCAATCCGGTACTCGCGATCAAGCCATGGATCGCCCCGCGGGTAGATGTGATCCACGTCTCGACCGAGCACGTGGCGGTCACCACAACCGCGTTCGCAATCAGCGGCGGCATCGAGTTCAATCTCCTGAACGGGCTCGGCCTGCATACCGGGTATGACTGGAGCCGGCGCGACGGTGTCACCTATGGCACCTTCGGCGTCGGACTGCACTACGGCCTGCGCCTGCCGGGTTTCTGATGGAGTGCGGGTGAGGCGCTGCCCGCCGTAAACAGGGAGGCTCGGCTCACGCCACAACACCGTCCGTGACTGCTCATGTCTGCGCCCGCTCAGCGCAGCCGCGCGACCGCGATGCTGCGGCGTAGCGTGCAACGGCTGCGCGCACCGTACATGGTGCTCGCGCCCTCGCTGATCGCCACGCTCGCGATCACGTGGTACGTGTCCGCGTCGAGCCACGCCCGCGACAAGGACCGCTTCGACGCGGCGGTCAACGCCGCCCATCACGCCATCGAGCGGAGGCTCGACACGCATATCGCCGTGCTGCGGGCAACGTCCGGCCTGTTCGGCGCCAGCGATTCGGTCACCG
>JBDTQV010000296.1:0-3392 GCA_039932015.1 Gemmatimonadota bacterium
TCGCGCACGCGCTGAGCGTCGCCGGCGCGATGACGAACAGCTCCGTCCAGCCGAATGCAAATGCCGGAGCCGGGCCGTACGCTTCAGCGAGATAGTGGAAGTAACCGCCAGCCCGCGGAATCGCGGCCGCGAGCTCTGCCAGGCTGAGCGCGCCCGCGATCGCGACGACGCCGCCCAGTCCCCACGCCGCGAGCACCAGCACCGGAGACCCGAGCGCCGCGGCCACCGCCGCCGGAGACGCGAAGATGCCGGTGCCAATTGTGAGACTGACGACGAGCGCTGTCGCCGCGGCCACGCCGAATCGTCGCTCCAGCCGCTCACCCCACTGGTCGCGCGATTCGCTCATCAACGGCTCCGGTCAGGTTGGTACGGCAATGGGTCGCGGGGCAACCACGGCCCAGAGTATCGCTGCGGCGAGCACGGCGCCAGCGGACGCGAGGAAAGCGGTGCCGCCGCCGTACCTCGTATACAGCGCGCCAAAGGCGAGACCTGCGGGCAGTGCCGCGAACCCGGTGAGCGCGTGGTAGGCGCCGAATCCGCGCCCGGTCTTCACCGGCGCCAGCCGCGCCACCATTGCACGCTCGGCGGATTCCGTGAGCCCCGCGACGAGCCCGAACGCGAGGAACACCGCAATCGCCGCCGTCGGTGACAGCCGCAATCCCATCGCGCCGACTACCGCCGCAAACAACAGCGCACCGGCAGCCACGGTCCACCTCGGCCCCAGCCGGTCGGTGAGCGCGCCGCCCGGATAGGATCCCGCGCTCCGGATGATGTGGAGGGCGGCCCAGACCAGCGGAATCGCCGGGACCGCGACGCCCAGGTCCTGCAGGCGGAGCAGCATGAGCGCTTCGGGGACCCGCGTGAGCACGAGGGCGGCCAGCGCCACCACCGGCGCCCAGAACACGCGGCCCGCCGCGTCGCGCGACGTCGAGGCCACCGGAGCGACCGGAGCCGCGGTGGCCGGCGCGTAGCGGCGCAGCACGAAGGCGAGCGCAAAAAAAGCAACCACCCCCGGCACGATGCTCCACTGGATCACGTGACGGACTTCCGCGCCCCGCCGGAGCAGGAACCACGCGGTGACTGATCCGAGCACGGCTCCGAAGTGATCGGCGGCGTGATGAAATCCGTACGCCCGGCCGCGTTGAGCCTGCGGCGTAACCTCCGCAATCAGTGCATCGCGCGGCGGCGTCCGGAGTCCCTTGCCCACCCGGTCCACCACCCGGAATCCAACCACCTGCCACGCCGACGACGCGACCGATATCAGGGGTCGCACCAGCACCGCCGTCGCGTAGCCTCCGAGAATCAGCGGGCGGCGCCAACCGGGCCGGTCGGCCAGCCGGCCGCTCACCCACTTGAGTGCGGCCGACGTGAGGTCAGCGGCGCCGTCGAGCGCGCCGAGCAGCATGGCGCTTCCGCCCAGCGTTCGCGAGATGAAGGCCGGGAGCAGCGGATAGACCATCTCACCGGCGAAATCATTGAACAGCGAAACGAGCGAAAGGCCCTTCACCGCCGAGGGAACGGCGGGGGATCCCGCTGGTTCGGCGGGAGGAATAGGCGGAGCGGCGGACGCGCCGGTTCCTGCGTGCCGTGGACCGGTCACTGCGGCGGCCCGGGATGCGCCTTCACCTCGAACCAGGTGCGGCGGCTTTCACGGCGGTGCCGCGCGTCGGTTACGATAATGTCCAGCCAGTAGGTGCCGGGTTTGAACTGCCGGAGATCCAGCGTGCGCCGCCCGCTCGTCGTCGGTGCGTCCGCGACATCGTCGAACTTGAGCTGGACGCGCGCGGGGCCGTTTGCGCGCCCCCTCTGCCGCTCCGAAACGATCAGCTCGGTCTGGTACGTGGAGCCTGGGGCCATTCCGTAAACCTCGTAGTAAAGTTCGAGCGCCGCGTCGCGGTAATAGCTGCGAAACGGACTGAAAAATACGGTATCGGCCGCGCGCTCCCACGATACGCCGATCGGGCGCCAGCCGAGCACGGGGTCGCTGAGCGTGAGCGACGGCTGGTCGAATCGCGGCACGACCACCGAGTCGCGCGGGAGCACCTGGCCGGCGCTGTCGCCTTGCTGCAGGGCGAGACGATAGTGCCACGTTCCGGGCGGTACGGCAACGGCAAACCGCCCGAAGAGCAGCGAGCCAGGCGGCACCGCTGTCCGCGTTTCGAGCACGACGGCGGTATCCACCGAAGCGCCGACGGCGCCTCGCTGATCGAAGAGCACCAGGCGAAGCCGTACCAGATAGCGCGAGTGCTGACCGGCCTCGGGCGTGAGCGCGTTCCCGCCGAGCGCGTAGGTGACGTGCAGCAGCGTGCGGTTTCCGTCGCGTCCGACCGCCGTCAGGCGCACGGCCGCCGGCAATGTGCGCGCGAACCGACGCTCGTAGCTGTCAGTCTCCGTCCCGACGGCCATACTCATGGCGCTGATGCGCCGCTCTTCACGGGCGTACTGCCATGCGGCGCTGGTCCCATACGTCGCGACAAGCCGGCTGTAGAGCGTGTCGAGTTCCTCGCGCGACTGATAGACGTCCACCGGCGTCGCCGGCGACGAAAACCCGACGTAGCTGCAACTGGTGTAGACGTCCAGCACCCCCGGGAGCAGGCGATAATCGTCGACCGCGGCACCGGCTCCGAAGTGCAGCAGCAACGTGCCGTCCGGCCGATCGTAGCGCCACGACTCGTTGGGCGGCAGGCCGAACAGAAACGTCCGCACCCGTTTGGTCGGCTCGCCATGGCGAATGTAGACGATCCCCCGGTCGTCGAAGTCCATGCTGCCCGAACGATACCGGCATTCGGGCGGATAGTAGCGGCGGGTGACGACGAGGCCGAAGTAGCGGCGCGCATATGCGAGCCGCCGGTAGTGCTCCGCCAGACGCTCGCCCGGCGCGCGCAGCTCGATCGCATCGCGGCGTGCCCAGAGCTGGCGCAGCCAGTCTGCGCGAGCGTTGCCGCGTGCCGCGTCGAACTCGCTGAGCTGGCTGTCGCTGAGAATCACCGCGATATCGTTTCGATAGCCCGCTACGGCCGCGGAATCGTCGAACGCCGCGCCGGCATAATAGAGCGTGTCCGCACCAGGCCGGCCGAACGCCATGAACGTTCGCGCGAGCTCGAGCGAGCCGAGTCCGCGGGAGCCACCGCGATCGAGATACGCTCGGAACGCTGCGACGGCGGAGTCGCGATTGCCGACCTCTCGTTCGGTCCGGCCGAGCGCGAGCAGCATAGCCGGATCGCGTCGGGAATCGGCGCCAGTCTGCCGCAGCGCACGGAGCGCGCGACTCCAGAAGTCGGGACGATGCAGCCGCGCGCCAAACCGTGCGAGGTCGCGCAGCGCCGGCTCGAAGCCCGGATCGAGCGCAAGCGCCGCCTCGAGTGCGCCGATCGCGTCGTCCAATGCGCCCA
>JBDTQV010000297.1:0-3392 GCA_039932015.1 Gemmatimonadota bacterium
CTCGTGCTCGACGAAGCGGACCGCATGCTCGACATGGGGTTCCTGCCGGACATCAAGCGAATTCTCAAGCATCTGCCAACCAAGCGGCAGACGCTGTTCTTTTCCGCGACGATGCCCGGGCCCATCCTCGAGCTGACGCGGTCGATGCTGCAGGCGCCCGCCATGGTGAATCTCGAACGGAAAGCGGCACCGGCGGTCGGCATCACGCAGGCGATCTATCCGGTCGCGCAGGATCTCAAGTCGCATCTGCTCCTCGAGCTGCTGCGGCGGGGCGAGGTGCACGATGCGATCGTCTTCACGCGCACCAAGCATCGTTCGAATCGCCTCGCCGATTTTCTCGACCGGAACGGGATTTCCAGCGCGCGGATTCACGGTAACCGCTCGCAGGCGCAGCGTACCGAAGCGCTCGCCGGATTCAAGAGTGGCGCGATCAAGGTGCTCGTGGCCACCGACATCGTTGCTCGCGGCATCGACGTCGAAGAGCTGGGGCATGTGGTGAACTTCGACGTGCCGAACGTGCCGGAGGACTATATCCATCGCGTCGGCCGGACGGCGCGTGCGGAAGCGACCGGCGACGCGTTCACGTTCGTGGCGCCGGAGGAGGAAGGGGAGCTGCGCGCGATCGAACGCGCGATCGGCAAGCGGCTGCCGCGGATCACGCTACCGGAATTCGATTACAAACAGCGGCAGGAACGATTCGAGGTTCCTGTCGGTGAGCGCATCGCCGCCATCCGCGCACGCAAGGCGGACGAGCGGGCGCGCGCGCGCGCGAAGGCGGAGCGGAAGGCGGCGGGGGGCTCGGGCGCGTCGCATGCATCGACGCGTGGACCGGGTGGCGCATCGTCCGGGACGTCGCGCCAGGGCGGAGCCGGCCGAAGTGGCGGTGGAGCCAGCAGCGGACGCCCCGCCAGCGGACGCCCCGGCAGCGGGCGGCCTGGCAGCGGGCGGCCTGGCAGCGGACGCCCTGGCAGCGGGCCGTCCGGCGGTGGCCGCCGCCCAGGAAACGCGTGAGGCGTTCCGCATGACCGATGCGGCCCGCCTCACCGGGCTCTGGATCTACCCCGTCAAGGGCGCCGCGCCGATCGCCGTCGAGGAGTGGGAGATCGATGAGCTCGGCTTGCGGTACGACCGCCGCTGGGCGGTGATCGATGCAGCCGGCGACGTGCTGACGCAGCGCTCCCATCCGCGACTCGCCCTCGTCTGCCCGGTGATCACACCAACATCACTCGAGCTCCGCGCCCCCGGCATGCCGCCGTTCGAGCTGCCGCTGTCACGGCGGGACGAGCGGAGGCTTCCGGTGCAGATCTGGGCCGACCGGTGCGCTGCCGAGCCGTGCGGTGCCGCAGCGGATGGGTGGTGGACCACGTATCTCGGCGAGACATGTCAGCTCGTGCGTTTTCCGGAGAGCACCGTTCGGACAGTCGAGCCGTCGCGTGCGCAGCGCGATGCGCGGGTCGGCTTTGCGGACGCGTTTCCGTTTCTGATTATTTCCGACGCTGCACTCGGAGCGCTGAACGAGCGACTCGACACCCCCGTGTCGATGAATCGCTTCAGGCCGAATTTCGTCGTGTCCGGGGTTGAGGCACACGCTGAGGATCTCTGGGACACCGTCCGGATTGGTGACGTAGAGTTCGTCGCGGCCAAGCCGTGCGCGCGCTGTGTGGTGACCACCATCGACCAGGCGACCGCCATTGCAACTCGGGAGCCGCTGCGTACGCTCACGCGGTATCGTCGCGAGGAGCGAGGCGTGATGTTCGGTCAGAATCTGGTGCATCGTGCACCAGGAACGGTTCGCCTGGGGGACGCGGTGCTGCCGATCGCGCGCGTTGCGCAATCCGTGTGAGCGCGGGCGTATGAGCGCGACGATAGAGGTGCAGGTCTTCGGTACGAAGAAGAACGCGGATACCCGGAAGGCACTCCGCTTCTTCGCCGAACGCCGCGTCAAGGTGCATTTCGTCGATCTCGACGAGCGGGCGGCATCACCCGGCGAGCTCCGGCGGTTCGTGCAAAAGTTTGGAGTGCCCGCGCTGGTCGACCGGAACAGCCGGCGCTTCGCCGATCTCGGACTCGGGGCGTCGCGGTTGAGCGATGACCGATGGCTCGATCATCTGGTGGACGAACCGCTGCTGTTGCGGATGCCGCTCGTGCGGCAGCAGCAGCGTCTGACGATAGGACCCGCGGAGGGCGAGTGGCGCCAGTGGCTCGGGAACTAGGATGACGGAGCTTGCGATGTCCGGCGTCGGCGTGGAGTTCGGCGCGACGGTGCTGCTTTCGGATGTGACCTTCACGGTCGCCCGCGGTGACCGTTGGGGGATCGTGGGACGGAATGGCAGCGGGAAAACGACGCTCTTCCGCCTCTTCACTCGTGAGTCGGAGCCCACGCGCGGCACCGTCATTCGCGCGTCCGGCGTACGGATCTCGGTGCTCGAGCAGCATCGCAGCTTCGAAGGCGCCACCACGGTCTGGGAGGCGGCGGCCGGGCCGTTCGCGGAGTTGCTCGAGCTCGAGCGATCGCTCGCCGAGCAGGCGACCGGCCTGGGCGAAGCCGGTGACGCCTGCACGCCGGCAATGCTCGCGCGCTACGATCGCGACCTGGAGCGATTCGATCACGAGGGCGGCTACACCATGGCCCCGCGCATCGACGCGGTGCTCCATGGACTTGGCTTCGATCCGGAGGATGCGCGCACGCGGCTGCTGAGCACGCTGAGTGGCGGAGAGCGCGGACGCGTCGGCCTGGTGCGGCAACTCGTCGCGCCCGCGGACGTACTGCTCCTCGACGAGCCGACGAATCATCTTGATCTCGAGACGACGACGTGGCTCGAGGACTACCTCAAGTCACTCGATGCAACCGTGCTGGTGATCAGCCACGACCGCGATTTTCTCGATCGTGTGGTCGACCACGTGCTCCATGTGGAGGCCGAAACCGCGGTGCCGTACGACTGCGGCTACTCGGAATTCGTCGAGCAACGGACGGCGCGGCGCATGGCGCAACAGCGCGCTTTCGACAAGCAGCGCAAGGCAATCGCGTCGGAAGAGGATTTCATTCGGCGGAATATTGCGGGCAGCAACAGCCGTCAGGCCAAGGGCCGCCGGCGGAAGCTCAGCCGGGTGGGCCGCCTGAGCGCACCGCCGGGCGAAGACGGCGTCATGGCGGTGCGGTTCGAGCTCGCTGAACGCGGCGGTGATCAGGTGCTCGTCGCGGAGCATGTCCGGCTCGCCATAGGGGAGCGCGAGCTGCTCAATCGCTTCAGCGCCCGCGTGGGTCGAGGCGAAATCGTCGGGCTCATCGGTGCGAACGGCACCGGCAAGTCGACGCTGCTCAAGGCGTTCGTCGCCGAGCGCGCGCCCGAAGCCGGCGACGTTCGCCTGCCTGATTCGATTCGCATCGCGTA
>JBDTQV010000298.1:0-3347 GCA_039932015.1 Gemmatimonadota bacterium
GCGCGGAAGCGCGACCATCGCGTGCTCGGCCGCCAGCTCGACCTGTTTTCGATTCAGGAGATCGTCGGGCCGGGACTCGTGTTCTGGCACCCCAAGGGCGCGCTGGTGAAGTGGTTGCTGACCCGCACCGTCGAGGACGATAACGTCCGCAGCGGGTACGACCTCGTCTATACGCCCAACATCACGCGTGAGGAGCTGTTCAGGATCTCCGGGCACCTCCCGCTGTACGAGGCGAACCAGTACCCGGCCATGGCCGCGGGGCACGAGGAGTCGGAGGACGTGCGCTACCGCGCCAAGCCGATGAACTGCCCGATGCACTGCCTGATCTACAAGGCGCAGCAGCGGAGCTACCGGGATCTGCCGATCAGGCTGTCGGAGGTCGCGAACGTCTATCGCAACGAGCGCTCGGGCGTCTTGCATGGGTTGCTGCGCGTGCGCGGTCTCTGCATGGACGACGCGCACATCTTCTGCATGATGGATCAGGTTGAGGACGAAATTTTCCTCTGCCTCGACCAGGTCGACCGGCTCGTGAAGGAGACGTTCGGATTCGAGCTCGACTTCGAAGTTTCCACCCGTCCCCCCGAACGGCTGGGCGACGACGCCACATGGGACCGGGCGGAGGCGATGCTGCAGTCGGCGCTCGAGCGGAAGGGGATTCCGTTCTCGATCGACGAGGGCGGCGGCGCGTTCTACGGCCCGAAGATCGACATCAAGTTCCGCGATGCGATCGGCCGGCTGTGGCAAGGCCCCACGATTCAGCTCGATTTTCAGCTGCCGGAGCGCTTCGAGCTCGAATACACCGGTGCGGATAACCGGCCGCACCGTCCGATCATGATCCACCGGGCAATCTACGGGACGCTCGAGCGGTTCATCGGGATCCTGATCGAGCATTTTGCCGGTGCATTCCCGGTCTGGCTCGCACCGGAACAGATCCGCGTCATCCCCATTTCCGCCGACCAGGCGGAGTACGCGCACACGCTGGTGCGCCGGCTCAAGGCCGCGGGGCTCCGCGCCCATGCGGACGATCGCACCGAGACACTCAACTACCGGATCCGCGAGGCGGAAGTGCAGAAGGTGCCGTACATGGCGGTGGTGGGGCAGCGCGAGGCTGACGCGGACAGTGTGGCGCTCCGTGCGCGCGGGGCGGGGAAGAAGCAGGAAGTGATGACCGTCGATGCGCTGCTCGCACGCGTGCTGGATGAGGTGCGGACGAAGGCACTGCCGGCCTGAGTGCGAGCGGGTTCGGGATGACATTGCCATCCGGGGCGGCTATTTTTTCGCCAGCAGGGTGACATTCACCGAACCGGGCAGGCCACTGTGAGCGACAGTACCACCGCTGTGATCATTTCCGCCGTCCGCACGCCCATCGGGCGCTATCTGGGCGGCCTCTCGTCCTTCTCTGCACCACAGCTCGGCGCACTCGCCATTCGCGAAGCAGTGCGCCGTTCCGGCCTCGCCCCCGATACCATCGAAGAAGTCATCATGGGGCAGGTGGTGCAGGGCGGTTCCGGCCAGGCTCCGGCCAGGCAGGCGCTGATCCAGAGCGGCATTCCTTCCGCGACATCCGCCATCACCATCAACGAAGTCTGCGGCTCCGGCCTTCGCGCCGTGATGCTTGCGGCGCAATCGATTCGCGCCGGCGACCGGCAGGTCGTCGTGGCTGGCGGTCAGGAGTCGATGTCGAGCGCGCCGCACTACGTCTACGGAATGCGGCAGGGCATCAAGGCCGGAAACCAGACGATGGTAGACGGCATGATTCACGACGGCCTCTGGGACTCGTTCGGCGCGAACCATATGGGTGAGTACGCGGAGTACACCGCGGATAAGGCGGGCATCTCGCGGAAGGAACAGGACGCGTTCGCGTACGAAAGTCACCGGAAGGCCGTTGCCGCCGCCGAGGGGGGCAGGTTCAGCGCCGAGATTCTGCCGGTGAATGTGCCGGGCAAGGGCGGCAGCACGACGACCGTGTCGGCAGACGAGTCGCCGCGAAAGGACACCACCGCCGAGACACTCGCCAAGCTGAAGCCGGTATTTCGGAAGGATGGCGGGTCGGTGACGGCTGGCAACGCTCCAGGCCTCAACGACGGCGCGAGTGCGCTGGTGGTGACGTCGCTTGCGTACGCAAAGGCGAACGGGCTCACCCCGATGGCGCGTGTCACGTCGTACGCGACTGGCGGCGGTGATCCGCGCGACCTGTTCTTCGCGCCGATCGTTGCGGTGCGCAATCTGATGGAGAAGTCCGGCACGAAGATCGGTGATTTCGATCTGATCGAAGCCAACGAGGCGTTCGCCGTGCAGGCGCTCGCCGATGGCCGTGAGCTGGGGTGGGACTGGGATCGCGTCAACGTGAACGGCGGCGCGGTGGCACTGGGCCATCCCATCGGCGCGAGCGGCGCACGCGTGCTGACGACGCTGCTGTATGCCCTGCAGGACCGCGACAAGTCATCCGGACTTGCGACGCTGTGCCTCGGCGGTGGTAATGCCGTGGCGCTCAGCGTGGAGCGGGTCTGACCGCGGTTCCATCGGAGGCACCGCACCCGTCGAAGCTGAAGGCGATCGGCTGGTCGGTCGCCTTCCTGCTGTTGGGCTTTGCGTTTTCGATTCTCTTCTATGGCGGATACAGCATTGCGCGCTTCGGCAGTATTGGCGCCGGCCCATCCGGCGCTGCTGCAGCAACGGCCGAGTCGCTCGTCGCGCAGGGCTGCTGCGCGCTCGCCGGGTTTCTGCTCGCCACGTGGGTAATCGGTGTGCGCGTCCTGCACCTCTCCGCACGTGACCTGCGCTGGCGCGCAGCTGGACGGCGCGGCTTTCCTGCGGGGCTCGTGCTCGGCGCGGCGGCGGCACTCGTGTCGCTGCTGCTCGCTGTGCCCGCTGGTGGTGGCTGGTCGGCTGATGCTGGAACGCTGGGAGACTACCTGGGCCGGGTCGCGCTCACACTCGTGGCACTTGCCGCGCCGGCGATGGCGGAAGAGGTCGCCTTTCGGGGCGTGCCGCTCGTGCTCCTGTCGCGTGCACTCGGCCGGTGGACCGGCGTGATCACGCTCGCGGCACTGTTTGCGCTCGCACACATTTTCAACCCTGGTGTCACGCCCTTCGCGCTCACCAACATTCTCTTCGCTGGCGTGCTTCTCGGCACTGCCTTCTTCGCGCCCGGCGGCATCTGGACCGCGTTTGGTGCGCACCTCGGCTGGAACGTCGCGCTGGCCGCCGCCGATGCTCCGGTGAGCGGTCTGCCGTTTGCGATTCCGTTCATCGATCACCATGCAGGCACACCCGCGTGGCTGACCGGCGGCGCGTTCGGCCCCGAAGGCGGGCTCACGGCCACTCTCGCAATCGCCGCGGCGGTC
>JBDTQV010000299.1:0-3298 GCA_039932015.1 Gemmatimonadota bacterium
TGCTCGGCTGGTTTGGCGGCCACGGCATCGCGGGAACCGCCGGATTCATGGAGAGCCTGGGCTTTCGGCCCGGACGCCTGTTTGCAACCGTTGCCGCATCGACCGAAGTCGTGAGCGGGCTTCTCGTCGCACTCGGGCTTCTTGGTCCGGTGGGGCCGGCGCTGATGCTCTCGGTCATGATCGTGGCGGCCATCAGCACGCACTGGAAGAACGGCGTATTCGCGAGCGCCAATGGTATCGAGGTGCCCCTGCTCTACGCGACCGGCGCTATCGCGCTTGCGCTGACCGGCCCCGGCGCATATTCGCTGGATGCCGCACTCGGCCTCGCGCCGCTCTGGACGCCTGATGTCGCGTGGATCGCCCTCGCCGTCGGTGCCCTGGGTGGAGCAGCCAACCTGATGGCACGCCGACCGGCGCCGGTCGCCGCCTGACCGGCGGCCCTCACGCCGCCGCGATCAATCCCGGGGGGAACCGATTCGGGCGGTGCGTCGTAGATAGGGTGACGACCGCCTGATCTCATACCGGAGGACATGTTGTCAAACCGAATCGCGATGGCCGCGCTGAGCGCCGCGCTGCTGCTCCAGGCCTGTCATGCGGATGCGCAGAACGCGCCGTCCCGTGCCATGCCCGCCGCCGCATCGGCGTCCAGTGTGTCGGGGAAGCCTTCCGATGCCGTGCTGAAAAAGCGGCTCACGCCAATCCAATACGCCGTCACCCAGCATGATGCCACCGAACGGCCATTTGCAAATCCGTTCTGGGACAATCACGAGGCGGGCATCTACGTCGACATCGTCTCCGGTGATGCGCTGTTCAGCTCGCTCGACAAGTACGATTCGGGCACCGGCTGGCCAAGCTTCACGCGGCCGCTCGAGCCGGGAAACCTCCGCACGCAGGGCGATCATTCGCTGATGGAGGACCGTACCGAGGTCCGATCGAAAAAGGCCGACTCGCATCTCGGCCACCTGTTCGACGACGGCCCCAAGCCGGCCGGACTGCGCTACTGCATGAACTCGGCGGCGCTGCGGTTCGTACCGGTCGCGCGCCTCAAGCAGGAAGGCTACGAGAAATACATCGCGCTTTTCTCAACTTCGAAATGAACGGAAAGACAATGACGCGCCTCAATGGATTGGCTCTCGCGGCACTCGCATCGATCGCCGCAGCTGCGCCGGTGCGCGCTTCGACCCCACCGCGCGCAGCGACCGAGATCGCCGTGTTTTCGGGCGGCTGTTTCTGGGGAGTGCAGGCGGTATTTGCGCATGTGAAGGGTGTGATTCGCGCTGAATCCGGATACAGCGGCGGCGAAGCAACGACTGCGGACTATCACACGGTGAGCGACGGCGCGACCGGGCACGCGGAATCCGTACGCATCGAGTTCGATCCGGCCAAGGTCACGTATGCGCAGCTGCTGGAAGTCTTCTTTACGGTCGCTCACGATCCGACGCAGCTCAACCGGCAGGGACCGGATCGTGGTTCGCAGTATCGGTCGGAAGTGTGGTACGCAAATCCGGCGCAGCAGCACGCAGCCGAGGCCGCGATTGCGCGGATGACGAAACTGCACGCGTACCCGCGCCCGATCGTCACTCGCGTCGCTGCCCTCGAGCGTTTCTACCCGGCTGAGTCGTATCACCAGGATTATTACTTCCGGAATCCGACGGCGGCGTACATCGTCTATAACGACGTGCCAAAGGTCGAAGAACTCCAGCGCCGCTTTCCCGCGCTCTGGCGCGACACGCCCGTGATGATCACGGCCGTGTCGGCCAGGTAATCTCGCGGACGCTACTCCTCTTCGTCCTCGTTGACGGCTTCGACGTTGATAATCCGGTTGGCGAGCTTGGTCAGCAGATGATCGGTCTCGCCTTCCTCGTCAAGCGTCTGCTGCAGCAGATCCGCCTGATCGCCGAGGCCCAGTAGACGGGCCCAGGTGCGCACCGTGCCGTAGCCTGCCATTTCGTAATGCTCGACGTGCTGCGCAGCGGTCAGCAGACCGGCATCGAGGACATCCTGCTCGGGGCGCTCGCGGATGAGCGACGCGCCTTCCTTCAGCAGACCTTCCATCCCTTCGCACTTCTTCCCGCGCGGGCTCGCGTCGAGCTGCTTGAGGATGCGCTCGAGACGCTTGACCTGTTGGCGCGTCTGACGCTCGTGCGTCGTGAATGCGCGCTTGAGTTCCTTGTGTCCGGCCGCCTTGATCATGCGCGGCAACGCCTTGAGGATCTGGTTTTCCGCGCTCCAGAGATCCTTCAACTCATCGATGTACAATTTTTCCAGGGTATTCAACTTCATCTTCGGCCTCGCAGGTCGCGACTGGGTGAATCACACGCGGGCCCCGCCCGGGCCGGCGCATGGCGGAATCACCACATTAGCGCGCCCCAGTGCCGGGAGCGGTGAGCGTGGTCACGGGGCGCGGTGGCCGAGGCGATGGCAAGCTGACGAGCACGGCAGTGGCTGCGAGCACGAACGCCGCCGCGGCGAGCTCGGCCGTCGCGGAGCGGCGCACTGCTACGGCACTCTCCTCGCTTCCAAGTCGCGGCCGCTGCCGGCGCCAATTCCACGCGCCGAGTGCCACGACTACCGCGACAAGCGCAAGCTTTACGATGAGCGCAAAGCCGTACGGTGTAGTCCACAGCGCCTGCAGTGACTTGAGGTGGCGCCATGCGGTGATCACGCCGAAGATCACGAGCACGCCACTCGCGGTGAGCGCCAGCGGGGAAAACGCGTTGACCATGTGGGCGACGATGGGACCGCGCCGTTCGCGGCTCGCTTCGTCGCGCATGACGGTGTGAATCCCTGCCGTGACCAGGATGAACAGCGTGCCGATCCAGAGCCCCGCCGCAAGTACGTGCATCGGGTTGACGAGTTGCAGCCAGCGACCGGCGAGCGCGCCGCGCAATTGTCCGACGATCACGCCGACTGCCGCGATGGGCCACCCCGCATGCACGCCACGAAGCGCGAGCGCAAACCCGGCAATTGCGACGATTGCGAGGAGTATCTGCGCCGCTGGGAGCAAGTTCGTCGTCACCAGCGTCGTGACCGTCACATGCCGCCGCTCAGCCAGTCCGGGCAGGTCGATCGCGAGAAGTATCGTAGTAATCACGGCGCCGATCAGACCGAACGCGGCTGCTCGCCGCGCCGCCGCACCATAGATGCGCTCATCGTGGCTGCCGAGCTCGGGAGCGGCGGCACTCGGCGTCCGCCGGCGCAGCGCCGAATAGCGAAATCCCACCGCGCCCGTCGCCAGAAACAGACCGACGAACTCGATGTAATGCAGGACCGGCTCCGGCCATTCGATCAACGGCTC
>JBDTQV010000300.1:0-3240 GCA_039932015.1 Gemmatimonadota bacterium
AGACCGCGGACGATGGCGTCCGCCTCTGCCTGCGACCCCGCGGCGGCGAGCTGGATGCGATACGGCGCGGATACGGGTGTGGATACGGGCACGGGTTGCGCGGCTTCGGGACGAGCCACGGGTGCGATTGCTGGGGCCGGGTCTGGCGTCCGTGCGGTGGGTGTATCCACGGGGAGCGGCGGCTCGGCGCGTGGCTGTGATGCCGGGGCCTGCGACCGCGACGGCGCTGCCGCCACCTCCGGCAGTTTGCCGCATCGCTGCGCCTGGAAGGCGAGCTGATCGCGCGACTCGACGTCATCGCTGGCGCGTGCGAGGCCCAGGGCAACCCAGCGGCACGCCGCCGACTGGTTCCGCATCTCGAAGTAGGTGCGTGCGGCCCAGACGGACGCCCGGGCCAGCACGGGCGATTCCGCAAAGTCGTTCCGGATCCGCTCGAGATCTCGCACGGTGCCGGGGAGATTTCCGCCGGCGTAGTCACTCTGCGCGAGAAGGAGCAGCGCGTCGTCAGTCCAGGGCGATACGGGATACTCGACGACGATCCGCTGGAGCGCGCGCTCGCGCTCGGTCGCATCCGCAGCCGTGAGCGCGACGGTATAGAGCAGCTGCGGGTACAGCGCATCGGCCACCGCGGTCGCAGCGAGAAGCTGCCGGACTGCCGCGCGCGCAGTATCGGCGCGGCCTTCCTGTGCGTCACGAACAGCCGCCACCAGGCGCGGGTCAGTCTGCGCGGAGGCGGACGAGCTGCCGATCCCCGCAACGGCACCGAACAATAGGAGTGCGGCGACCCGCGTCATGCCGCCGCCGCATGCGGCAGGCAGAGCTGCATGACCAGGTCGGCGAGGATGCCGCGGTCGTCCGAGAGCGTCGTGCTCTTGAGCGCACGATCGGCCGCGAGCGCCGCACGCAACGCGGTGCGAACGCGGCCGGCGGGCCATTCCGGCGCCCAGCGCGCCCAGCGCTCCGTTTCTTCCTTCCATGGACCAAGGCCGAACGGCCGCGCACCGCGGAGCGCGTCGAACGCGACGCTCTCGAGCGCACGGCCGCGAATCTTCCGGTCATAGGCGGCTCGCGTCACGCCTTCTCCAATCAGCGTCGTGCCGATCAGGGTAACGAGCTTGACGCCGCTCACGCCCGGCTGGGCCAGCACTCGCCCCAGCAGCACGACCGCGCGGCCCGCATCGCTCTCCATCACCGCGTCCCGCCAATCGAAAATCGTCTCGCCGTGCTGCACGCCGACCATCGCCCCCACCTGATCGACCGTAATCGCGACTCCCGCAGGGAGCGACGAAAGCTTCGCGAGCTCGAGGCGAAGCAGGCCGAGGTCGGGCCCGACGCACTTGAGCAGGTGTTCGGCCGCACCGGTTTCGAATGTCACGCCCGCGGTGGCGGAGCGAGTGGTAATCCACTTCGTGGCTTCGGCGGGGGTCAGCGCGTCACACTCGACCGTCACGGCGAGCCGGGAGAAGTCCTTGTCGGCGGCGTCCTCGCCGGAGCTCTGCACCAGCAGCACGACCGTTTCGGCGGCCGGCCGCTCGAGGTACTTGAGGAGCGCGGTGCGTGCCCGCGGCTTTCGCTTCCACGCCTCGACGTCACGAATCATCACTACGCGGCGATCCGCCATCATGGGCAGAGTGTAGCAGAGCGACTCGATCGCCTCCGGGTCGAGGGTGCCGGCGGAACGCTGATCGTAATTGAAGGCGCGGAGCGACGGATCCAGGCTGCGGTCGAGGATCGCGCGGGCGATCTCTTCCTTGAGAACGTCCTCGGAGCCGAAGAGGTAGTAGGCGGGAGCCAGTTCTCCCTTCTTCAGGGAGGCGGAAAGTTCCTTGCGGGTACGGACGGGCATGCGGAATGTTACCGCCTCGGCCTGATCCGTGAAATGGGCCGAGCTGCCCCCGGTGTCCGGACGAATCGCCGGACAGCAGCCGTCACCGTCAGTCGATGAACGGCTCGATGAGCTCGGCAAAGGCGCGGCGCGCCCGATTGAGTCGGCTTTTCACCGTGCCCAGGTTCATTCCCGTCGACTCGGCGATTTCCTCATAACTTTTCCCCTCGAGCTCGCGCAGCACGAACACCGTGCGATGGTGCGGTGGCAACTGCGCGACGGTGCGATTTACCAGCTCGCGCAGGTACCGCTGCCGGTACATGTCGTCCGGCCGGCTCCGGGTGTCCTCGAACTGGAGCGGCTGCTGTTCGTCGTCGTTCCCCGTGCGGACCGACTGATACAGCACAAGCGGGCTCCGGCTCCGGTTCCGCAGCTCGTTCTTGGCGAGATTGCTTGCGATGGTGTAGACCCAGGTCGAGAACTTCCGCGCCTGGTCGAACCGGTGCAGGTGGCGGAAGACCCGCACGAACGCCTCCTGCACCAGATCTTCCGCCCGGTCGCGGTCGCCGATCATTCGATCGATGAACGCCACGAGTCGCTGCCGGTAGAGCCCGACGAGCTCGGTGGACGCGCGGCCATCGCCGGCGAGGTGCGCTGCTACGAGTGCGCCACTCTGACGCGGGCGCCTTGGCTCGAGTACCGCTGGGTTCGACATATCACGGCTCCAACATTGAACGGCCGGGAGTGACCGTGTTCAATGTTAGCACAATTGCTCGTTTTGTTCAAGGTTTGATCATGAAAGTATGAACAACGAGCTGTGACGACTTTCAGCCCACTCGTCATTTTCTGTAGCACGCCACGAACCAGATGGCTGCCAGTGTCTTGCCATCCTGGATCTCTCCAGTCCGCGCCATCTCCAGGACCCGCGACCACTGGAGCGGATGCACCTCCATGAATTCGTCCGTTTCGCGGTCATGCGACCCTTCGCTCAGCCCTCGCGCCGAAAACAGGTGGATACGTTCGTCGGTAAATCCCGGCGTCGTGTAAATGGTCGTGAGGTGCTCGATCCGATCGGCCGAATACCCGGTCTCTTCCTGCAGCTCGCGCCGGGCGCAGGTCTCGGGCGGTTCGCCGGGTTCCAGCCGGCCGGCCGGAATCTCCCAGATGAACCCATCCGCTGCGTGGCGGAACTGCCGAATGAGGAGCACCAACGGATCCTTGTCAGCGGGCTCGTCCAGGAACGGGAGCACCGCGGATGCGCCGGGATGGCGAACCATCTCGAGCTGGCCGGTGGAGTCGTTGGGAAATCGCACGGTGTCGAGGTCGAGGTTGATCACGCGGCCGGTGCGAAGGCGTTCGGTAGAGATGAGGGCCATGGTGCACACGGTAAGGGTAGACGCTGCTACAGAGTGCCG
>JBDTQV010000301.1:0-3240 GCA_039932015.1 Gemmatimonadota bacterium
TGCCGATCGACAGCGTCATGAGCGGCACACGATGCAGTTGACCTCGGCGATCCTTGCCGAAGAAATATCCCGCCCGGCGATCCTGATCGTTGTACTGGAGCGGAATCAGTGTATCGAAGACCGACAGAATCTCGGTACACACGCCATGCACGTCCGCGCCCGGTATCACGAAGATAAAATCATCTCCGCCAATGTGACCCACGAATCCGCGCGAGCCGAGCATGCCCTTTACGACGTCGTGGAGGATGCGCGACAGCAGATAAATGACGCGGTCGCCGTCGTAGTAGCTGTAGCGGTCGTTGAATTCCTTGAAGTGGTCGAGATCGGCGTAGCACACCGCGAACTTGCCGTCTCCCTCGAGATTGCGCCGTATCGCCCGCTCGATTTCGTTCGTGCCCGGCATGCGCGTCGACGGATGGACCGAGACATCGCGTTCCGTTCGGACGACCATCGCCTCGATGCGCGCGCGCTGCTCCGCGGGTGCGAACAGCCCGGTCACGACCTCGTCGGCGCCGACACCGAACCACCCCTGCACCCGCGCGGGCTCGTGCGCGTCCGCCCACACCGTCACCGGAACGATCGCGGTGAATGCGTCGCCCTTGAGGCGGCGAACCAGGTTCGCAGCGGTGTCGCCCGAACCGTTCCCGTCCACGAACAGCAGGCTTGGATGGCCGCGCAGCACGATGGCTTCGACGTCGTCGGCGCGATGAAAGACGAGGAGGGGGAATGCGTTCGATTGCGCCCACTGCTCAACGAGCGGGGGCACCGGGCCAGCGTCCGGCGAAAAAAAGAGAATCGTCGGGCGAGTCCGCACCCATGGCCTCTGGTAAGAAGTGATCGTAAAATAACTTACGCCACGTCACCGGTCAAATGAAGAAGGCAGACACCGCAATCATTGCGTAGACCGCCAGCAATTGAACGCCTTCAAACCAGTGCGATTCCCCGTCCAGCGTGCTGATCGCGGTCACCAGAGTGGCGAGACCCACCGCCATGACCTCGAACGGCGAAAACACCAGGTTCATGTTCCGGCCCATGAGCACGCCGACAAAGACGAGCATCGGTGCCACCAGCAAGGCGATCTGCGTACTCGACCCGAGCGCGATCTGCAGCGCCAGGTCGATCTGACCTTTCCGCGCCACCATGATGGCCGTCGCGTGCTCGGCGGCGTTACCGATGAACGGAATGATGATGAGGCCGAGGAACGTCTCGGTGATCGGCAGGGTCGCGATGACGCCCCGCGTCGCGCCTACCAGCACCTCCGATAGTACCGCAACCCCGATTGTCGCCACAGTAAGTACCAGCACTGCCCGGCCCACGCTCCAGGTCGGGCCGTCGAGCGCGTGCGGCTCGGACGCGACCACCCACTTATGCGTTTTGAGCGAGAAAAGGAGCGAGAACGCATAGGTCACGATCAGCACCGCGGCGACGCCTTCGGAGAGCCGAAGCTCGGTGACGCGGAGCGGGCCGGAATGCGTGGCGTGGAAGAGCGCAGGAAAGACCAGCCCCACCACCGCCGCCGCCAGCATCGTCGCGCTCATGCCGGCGGTCGTGCGGTTGAAGCGTAGCTCGGATTTCTTCAACCCGCCGGCGAGCAGCGAGAGCCCGAGGATCAGCAGCAGGTTGCCGATGATGCTACCGGTGATGCTCGCCTTCACGAGCTCGACGTACCCTGCCTGCAAGGCAACGATCGCAATGATCAGCTCGGCGGCATTCCCGAACGTCGCGTTGAGGAGCCCGCCGATCGTGGGTCCAGTCCGCGCCGAGAGGTGCTCCGTCGCATCGCCCATGTAGCCGGCGAGCGGGAGCACGCCGAGGCAGGCGAGGGTGAATACGGCGGCCGGTGTGAGATGCAGCAGATATTCCGCCGCGAGTGCTGCCGGGATCGCGAGCAGCAGTGCTCGGCGCCAGAGCGGTCCCCAGGCGGATGTCTGTGGCCGCAAATGCGCGAGCACGCGGGGCTCATGCGAACGCGGGCTCTCCGTGGGGTTGCGGGCCGGGCTCCGCTCGGCGGCCGGCCGCGCCGCCGGCATCACTGGCCGCTCGTCTCCAGGATCGGTTCGCGGCGGACGCGGCGGTTTGGCCGGGCGCTCGCGGCCTCGAGGTTCGGGTCGAGTTGAACTCCGCGGCGCAGCCACCGGCGTTTCCGCGACATCCGAATCCGGTCGGCCGCCGCGATCCCGCGCGGGTAGCTGCGGTTGGGGCGCGGGCACGCTCTCACCCAGCGCGGCAAGGAGCTCCGTGCGGGCCTGGGCCGGCGCGACTCCGGCTTCGGCCAGCAGCTTGGCCAATGCGCCGCGGGGCTCGTGAAACGCGGCGAGCAACAGGTGTTCGACCGACAGCGGCGCGTTCCGCTTCTGCGCTTCGCGTGCGGCGAGCTCAACGATCCGGCGAGCGTGCGATGTCTGCGCGAGTTCCGACGGGAGAATTTCGGTCGTGTCGGCATCTAGGGCCCGTTCGCCGTCGGGCTTCGCGCGAATCCGCGCCTTTCGCGTTCCGGCCGCCAGCCGCGCGGCCGCCAGCTCCGGCGCGATGCCGAGGGCGGCGAGCAGCGCGACGGTGCGTTCGTGAGGAAGCAGTCCGAGCAGGATGTGCTCGGCGCCGATGGCGTCGCTGCCCAGCCTCCGCGCTTCGGCTTCGGCGGCGTCGAGCGCTCGCTGGACGGCGGAGGCGACGTCGGGTGCACTCATCGGGAGCCGCTATTCTTCAAGGGCGGTCGCCTCGTCGATCAGCATTACCGGAATACCATCATCGACAGCGTAAACCAGGCGGCAGGTATGGCAGACGAGCGATTCGGGCTGGGTACGGTATTCGAGGTCGCCCTTGCACTTCGGGCAGACGAGAATTTCGAGTAGTTCGGGCGCGAGCGTCATGCCTTTTCCATTTCCGAGACGGGGAAACCAAACCGGGTGAGCGCCGCAGCGCTCCGCCGCCATTTGGGAAGGACCTTCACGCGGAGGTCCAGATACACCTGTCCGCCCACCAGGGCTTCGAGCCGGCCGCGCGCGTGGGAGCCGATTGCCTTGACGCCGGCGCCTCCCCGGCCGATCACCATCCCCTTTTGCGACTCGCGCTCGACGAACAGCGTGACACGAATGTATATCGGCTGCTTCTCCTCGCGGAACTCCTCGACCTCAGCGGCGAATGCATATGGGAGCTCGTCCTCGAGCAACTCGAAGGCGGCTTCGCGGAGGTACTCGACCACGAAGAATCGGAGCGGCTGGGTTCCGACGTCATCCGGGT
>JBDTQV010000302.1:0-3237 GCA_039932015.1 Gemmatimonadota bacterium
CGCCGCACAAGAATGAACTGGCCGTTCGCGATCACGTCGCTCGCTCGGCGCGCACGATTGACGACGCGCGGATGAAAGCGCAACCCGAGCAGCAGCCACATCTGCGGCATCACCACCCGCTCCCAGAAGCTGACGCACACCTGCTGAGGCGACACGGTCAGCAGGTCCGCCGCCGATTGCTCCATCCCGCCCACCGCGTGCGCCAGCAGTGCGGGCTCGTGACGCGTGTCGGCATCGGTGAAGAGGAACAGATCGCCGCGCGCGGCGCGCGCTCCCTGGACGCACGCCCAGGGCTTGCCGTACCAGCCCGGCGGGAGCGGCGCACCTTCGATCAGGCGGACCCGCGGGTCCCGCGACGCGAGCGCCGTCACCCGCGCCGCCGTATCGTCGGTGGACCGGTCGTCGACGACCAGCACCTCGAACGGCGCATATGTCGAACGGAGCACACTCTCCACCGCCGTGTCGATCGTGCCCGACTCGTTGCGGGCCGGGATGATGATGCTGACGAGCGAACCGGTGAGCGGGGCGGGGGCACGGGTAAGATCAGGCGCGTGACGGGCCAGGCGAATCAGCGATGCGTACGGCGCCAGCCACGGAACGGCCGGCGCCAGGGATGCCATCAACGACACGGTGCCTCTATCGGCGGTGGGTGATCGCCGCGAGCTCGCCTTCCAGCGCCGCCAGCTGGCGCTCGACCTCGCCCCGATCGTGCCCGGGACCGGAGACCGGAACGCCATTCTGGGCAAAGAGCGTCGCGACGAGTGCGTCGGTGTACCCCACGACCGCCACCGCCACCCCCTTGTCGATCACCCGATTCAGCCGGAGCATGATCGCCATGCCCTGCCGAGCGCGCATCGCCGCCAGGATCGGCGCGAGGTTCCGCGTCAGGAGCTCGCGGAGATAATGCAGCTCTTCCACGACTTCGCCCGCGGCAAGGCCGCGCGCTGAAGCGGTCCGCCCGTAATGCTCGCAGGCATGAATCCAGACCGTTCGGACCTCGCGACGCATCGGGCCGACCATCTGGGTAATGACGTCGATCAGCAAGCGGAACTCCCGCTCGACCGTCGGACGCGGTATCGTGGGGGCGGCGGTCATCCGGTCCCCGAGCCAGTCGGCCCACTGGGAAACCATCGACTCCCGCATATCAGCGATCACACGACCGGCGGCGAGCAACACGGACTGCGAAGCGCGCACCGCCGTGCTCCAGGTGAAGGTGGCCATAAGGATAACGGAGAGACGATGGGGTCAAAACCGCTCGTACGTCCGCCGCGGCTCGCGCCCGGCAGCCAGATTCGCCTGATCGCACCCGCTGGCCCGCTTCTCGAGCGGGACGACATCACGCGGGCCCAGGAGCTGTGCCAGGCACTCGGGCACGAGCCGTCGCTCGCGCCGCACGCGGCCGCGAAGTACGGCTATCTCGCCGGCACCGACGATCAGCGGCTCGGCGATCTCGACGCCGCGCTGGCCGACCCCGAGGTCGATGCCATCTGGTGCATCCGCGGCGGCTACGGCATCACGCGGCTTCTCGACCGCGTCGACTATGCGGGCTTCGCGCGTCATCCCAAGCCGGTGATCGGCTTTTCCGACATCACCGCGTTGCTCGTGGCGCTCTATCAGGAGACGGGAGTCGTCACGTTCCACGCGCCCACTGCGCGCGCAAGCATGCCGGCCTTTACCCGGCGGCACTTCGAGCGCGTCCTGGGAGCGCCCTCACCGGCCGGTCTCCTCGAATCGCCCCCGGCGCCCGAGAACGTGCTCGTTCCCCAGCGCGACCGCGTCGTCAGCCTTCGCGACGGAATCGCGGAGGGTCCGCTCACCGGCGGCAACCTGACGCTGCTGCAGTGTCTGCTCGGCACCCGCTTCTCGCCGGCACTCGACGGCGCACTGCTGTTTCTGGAAGATGTGGGAGAAGAGATCTACCGCGTGGACCGCATGCTGGCCCACATTCGTATGACTGGCCTGCTCCAGCGGGTCGCGGGAGTCATCGTTGGGCGTTTCACCGAACTGGGGCGCCGCGGCGCCGACGGCGCGATCGGTCTCGACGAGGTATTCGCGACGTATCTGCAGCCACTGGGTGTTCCGGTTGCCTACGGTTTTCCCATTGGCCATATCGACGATCAGTGGACCATGCCGCTCGGCGTCCGCGCCCGCCTCGACGCGGCAGCCGGCACAGTCGAGATCCTGGAGCCCGCGGTCGGCTGATCGGCTGCACTTTCACGCCGGCACCCGGTACACTTCCGCATGGCCACTCCCTCACTGTCCCGGCACAGCATCCCCGGCGCCCTCGGCGACATTCTCGTCGATGTCCGCGCCGGCGGCCGCAGCTCGCCCCGGCCGGCGGTCGTCGTGGTGCACGGGTTCAAGGGATTCAAGGACTGGGGGATGTTCCCGCCGTTTGCCGAGCGGCTGGCGCGCGCGGGATTCACGGCGGTGACCTTCAACATGAGCGGCAGCGGCGTCGATGAGGCAGGCGACTTCACCCGCCTCGAGCGCTTTCGCCGTAACACGTACTCGGCTGAGCTGGCCGATCTTGCGTCGGTGGTGGGAGCACTCGAACAGGGGCGCCTCGGTGCGTCGCCGCCTACCGGTGTCGGGCTCGTGGGGCATTCGCGCGGGGGCGGCGTCGCCGTGCTCCATGCGGCGAAGAATCGCCGGGTGCGGAGCCTCGTCACCTGGGCGGCGATCGCCAATCCGATGCGGTGGAGCGACGAGGAGCGTACCGAGTGGCGCGCGCGCGGTCATCTCGACGTCGTCAATTCGCGCACTGGACAGGTGATGCCGCTCTCGACCGAAGTGCTCGACGACATGGACCTGCACGAGCGCGACCTCAACATCGAGATGGCGGCGCGCCGCGTGTCGGTGCCGTGGCTCATCATCCACGGCACCGCCGACGACGCCGTCAGTGTGGACGACGCCGAATGTCTGCAGGCCGAGAACGCGCGCGACACGACTCGGCTCCTCCGGATCGACGGTGCCGGGCACACCTTCGGCGCCACGCACCCCTGGAGCCCGGTGGCGGATGCGCCGATCGACCGCGTCATCGACGCGACGCTCTCCTGGCTCGTCACGTCACTGGGCTGACCGCGGACGCCGACCGGCTGCTGTGGGCCGCCGTCGCCGTCGTCATCGTGCCGGATCCCGAGGCGGTTCTCGTTATTCGGCGTGCGGTCCGGAGCGGCGATCCCTGGTCAGGCCATCTGGCGCTGCCCGGCGGCCGGCAGGATCCGGACGACGAAG
>JBDTQV010000303.1:0-3180 GCA_039932015.1 Gemmatimonadota bacterium
ACGTAGATCTGCACACCGTCGGAATGGATGTCGTCCGGCTCGTTGTCGAGCCGGAGCGGAGGCGCCCCTGCCGGTCGGAGTTGCAGATTCGGTTTCGTGACATCGACCGCTACGTAGAGCGCCGCATCGTCCCAGTTCACCCACGCAGTCGCGGAGAATTCTTCGGCGCCGGGATACGGATCCTCGCTCCGCCGGTACTGGTCGTCGTGATCGAGCATGAACGGGTGTGCGCTATCGAACCCGTCGAGCGTTCCATCGAGTGCGAGGCTGTCGTGCGTACTTGCCGCTATGCCGGATGTGCGGACCGTTCGTGCGCCGAGCAGCGGGCGGAACTCGATCGGTTTGATCTGGCGGCCGCCGAGCCGCGTCTGTTTCGCAGGCTGATCGATTGTCCAGCCTTCGGTGAACGGCGCATGGCGGTCGGTTTCGGTCTCACGCTCGACTTCGATGACGCGACCTTCCGTCCGAATTGCACGCACCGCCGGCGCCGACCCGGTATCGATCACAGAAACGAGCGTAGTGGCGCCGTCGGTCGCTCGCTGCAACCAGAACGTTGCCGGCCCGGAGCCGGGCGCTCCGGGAGCGATCGCGCGGAGCAGGTCGCCAGTAAAGTCGAGATGCAGGGTCAACCGTGCATTCGTGGACACGGCGTCCAGAACCAGCGGACCGGCCACATCTGGCACGAATCGCTCAGCGCCACGCGCAAACTCGTTGTCAAGCGCGGCCGGCTCCCAATGGCCCGGTGTGCGCACCAGAACGTCGCCGGCGAGATGCCATGGAAGCGCGAGCTGCGCATCGCCGGCCGCATCGAACTCCAGCAGGTCGATCAGATAGTCGGGGCCAGATACCAGCGTTCGCGCGAATCGGTCGTAGCGCCCGCGCACCCAGCTCCACTCTCCGCCTGCGTCGAACATCTCGCAGGCCGCGTCTCCGGGTTCCTGCGAATGACCGTCGGCGAGTGGCGCGTTATGCGCAAGCGTGGAGCGATACCAGAAGAGATCGCGCGAGACGTACGACCCGGTGCCGAAGTCGGGCAGCCAGTGCACCCCGCGCGCGAACAGCGTCAGATGCAGGCGATCAGGATGCCCGTGCCCGCCTCCATACGGGCCGCATTCCAGACTCGCGTAACGGCCTCCCTCGCGGAGGACGGCCAGGCCCTGATCCGCGAGCAACGTGGTGGCAGGTGCCCACGCGTCGGCACTGCCGCCGAGCGCTGGCGGCATGGAGACAAGCGCGCGCCACGAAAGGCTAGCGCGCGTGCGCTCGGGCGTCGCCTCGGCCGCTTCGTGGAGGTACGACTCGAACGTCTGCGCTGCGGGAGAAGGCGCGCCATAGAGCGCATGGAGCCAGTCGCCCAGCTCGCTCGCGTCCTCCTCACTCTCGAGCAACGCCCCCCGCCCCAGCTCCCAGAGCTCGAGATACATCGGCTGCGCCAGCGAGACCCCGAATCGCGAGTCCTTCCGCGCAGGAAACGTGAAATCCGGAAGTGCGGTGAGGCATGGCGCGAGCAGCGCGGCATGCAGCCGCTCCGCGAGCGGCGCTTCGGCTACGAGATCGACACCGGCTCCCCGGGCCCACGCGACACCGTTCAGAAATCCCTGCAGGGCAAACAAGTGGTAGTTCTCACCCTCGTACCACATGCCATCCGCACCGAATCCCTGCGCGAGGTGCGCAGCCAGACCGCTCGGGCCGGAGATGGCACGCTCAGCCAGTTCCTCGTCCTCGAACCAGAGTGCGATCGCGAGCAGCGCCGCGGCGTGCCACGTCTGCCGGTTGGACAATCCCTCATCGAAGTCGGCGATCAGGTTCGCCGCTTCATCCGCGACGCCCGACACCAGCTCGGCAACCGCCTCATCGAGCAGACCCGCCGAGCGCAGCAGCATCGCGGCGGCGAGGTAGTCGAGCACCCAGATCGATTCGAGATAGGTAGAGAAGAAAAGGCGCGCGGGCCCGAGTACGTTGTCGACGTTCGGATACTCGAGATAATGCTCGCCGTATTCGGCGAGCAGTTCCGAGGCGCGCGCCGCGGCAGCGGAATCGCCAGCGAAGACCGCGACCGCTGCGAGGTGCGCCGCGCGCTCGGCGAGCCAGAGGTGCTGCAGCTTGGCCCAGTGACGATGGTGCCGCTCGCCCTGCCACTCGCGATTGCATCGGGGGCAGCGGTGCGAATCGGGACTCCAGGGATCGAACGCGAGGGCAGTGCCATCATCCGGGCACACGCCGCCATCCGCAGACAGCAGCGCCTTGGTGCGCGGAATCGGCGGCATCCTGGTGATCAACGGCGCGGCACGCCTGGAAAGCTCGGCCAGCAGCGCCTGGAGGTCAGCCGACTCCGCGATCTCGGTGCGGCGATGTTCGAGCTCGTCAGCGGTCAGCACATGCGCACCCCTTCGGACGACCAGGTGAAATCGAGTACCGTCGCTCCGCTCGCCGTCGCCGCCTCGGCGATCTGAGCGGCACGGCTGGGACCGACGAAAAACATGCAACCGCCGGCACCTGCGCCCGCCGCCTTCCCACCGAGTGCGCCGGCGGCACCGGCGGCGTGCTCGAGACGCGCCATTCCATCGGTACGCATCCCGGGGTCGAGTGCCTGCTGATGGATCCAGTTGCGAGAGAGCAGTACCGCTACGCGCGCGAGGTCCGAGGCCGCGAGCGCCTCCCGCATTTCATACGCGACGTCGCGGAGGCCATGCAGGGCCGCGGTTACGGCCCGGTCGCCACCATCATACGCCGAGGCGACACGCGCGATCGTGCGGCCGGAGACTCGCGAGGTCCCGGTGTAGCACAGGGCCGTGCTTCGCTGCAGCTCATCAGCAAATGCGGTATCGAGGGCGATCGTGTCCGTCGTAGCATCAGGGTCGCGAAAGACCATGTACTGGAAGCCGCCGAGTGCAGACACGAGCTGATCCTGGCGCCCACCGGCGATGCGGGCTTCATCTCGCTCGAGCCGGCACGCCTCATCGGCGATCGCTCGCGGCGAGAGCGCGAGCCCGCGCGCACAGGAGAGAGCGGCGACGAGCGCCACGTCGAGCGCGCCGGAACTTCCAAGGCCTGAACCCGCCGGAACATCCGAGCGCGTCGTGAGTGCGCACGCGCCCACAGGATACAGCCGGAGCGCGGCCTTGAGCAGGTCGAGGCATCCGTCGATTACCGGGGCCGCGTCCGATGGGAGCGTGAGCG
>JBDTQV010000304.1:0-3179 GCA_039932015.1 Gemmatimonadota bacterium
CAATGAGGTCAGTTACGCAGCGCATCGGCACTCAGGATACGAAGAAGTCGGTCGCATCGTTCAGCCCCCGAAGGTCCAGCACGATGAGCGCATTGGCCTTGAGGTCGGCAATTGCGTCGAGCGCCAGATCCAGTCCTTCGGGCAGCCCCGCGCGCACACCGCGGCGTCCCGCCCGTTCCGTTTGCTTAGCCTTCACCGACCTGCCCCTGGCCGAGACGGGCCGGCGTGCCGTCCTCCACCTGATAGAAGACCCCCCACGCACCGGGACCAACGTGGGTGCCGAGCACCCCGGTCGCGAGAGTGACAAAACAATCCCTGGGACGATACGCTGCGACGAGCGCGTTCCGCACTCGTTCGGCAACTTCAGGCGCGTCTGCGTGCGCGACGCCGAATCGAACCACGCGCGGCCGCGGTGTGAGCCGCTTCTCGAGCAGCGAGAGCACCCGGGCAATCAGGTTTTCACGTCCGCGCACCCGATCGACCGGAACCACCTTGCCGTCGGCATCGAGCGAGAGGATCGGCTTGACGTCGAGCATGCTGCCGAGCCATGCCCGGCCCCGACTCACCCGTCCGGAGCGGATCAGATTGTCGTAGCGATCGACGGTGAGGAACATGCCCGACTGCAGTCGCACCCGATTGAGCTCCGCGACGATCTCCGTTGCCCGCCAGCCTGACTCCGCCAGCTCCGCGGCTCTGAGCGCCAGAAGTCCGACCCCAAGCGACGCCGATCCGCTGTCGACCAGGTGGACTCGCTCCAGTCCGGCTGCGCGCCGCGCCGCGATCGCCGACTGAAACGTTCCCGAGAGACCCGACGAAAGCAGCACCGCGACCACTTCTTCCGCCTCGTCGAGCGCGTCGCGGAAGATCCTCATGAAGTCCGCCGGCGCCGGCTGCGAGGTGGTCGGCAGCTCCTTCGTGTCGCGCAGGAGCCGATAGAACTCGTCCGGCTTGAGCTCGACCCGGTCACGAAAGGTCAGGTCGCCGAACACCACCTGAAGCGGAACGAGCGATACGCGATGCCGGTCCAGCACAGTATCGGACAGATCGGCGGAGCTGTCGGTGACCACCGCCACCGGACGCCGCTCGGCGTGGGTAAGGCGCCGGTGCTGCTCACGCATGTCCTCCGCCTTGGTCGTCTCGACGTGCCCCCAACGGGCGGCATAGCTAAAGACGGCTTCCGGGGTGTCGGTGTGCACATGGACCTTCAAAATGTCGCCCGTCGCCACCACGCCGATCGATCCGCCGAACGCGTGAAGGGCCGCACGCACCTCGTTGGCCGGCGGCAGCTGCTCACCGCGGACCAGCACTTCGGTGCAGAACTGGAAATCGCGCTCGGCGGCGACGTCCATGAACGCCGCGGGTGCGGCGGCGGCCGCGGGAGCGGCGCGCACAGCCAGCAACGGGTCGCCTTCGATGAGGCGAACCACACCTTCGACCATGCGCATGAACCCCATGCCGCCGGCGTCCACGACGCCGGCCTCCTTCAGCACCGCCATCAGTTCGGGCGTGTGTGCGAGCGCCACCTCGCCCTCGGCGAGGAGATACTTCATGAATGCGCCAATGTCGTCGGCCCGCGCCGCGCCGCGCTCGGCGGCGGCCGCGGCTTCGCGCGCGACCGTCAGGATGGTGCCTTCGCGCGGATCGTCGAGCGACGCCTCGAGCGTGTCGGCGCCGCGACGTACCGCGCGCGCGATGTCCTGCGCGCGCGCCGTCCGCAGCGTCCCCAGCCCCTCGGCAAATCCCAGCAGGAAGTGCGCGAGCATCATTCCGGAGTTGCCGCGCGCGCCGAGGACGGCGGCACGGGCCGCCGTCTGTGCAGTGGTCTGAAGCGACGCGTCGCCGAGCGCCCGGAGGGCGTCGGCGACGGCGCGAAGCGTGAGGCTGAAATTGGTTCCGGTATCGCCGTCGGGGACCGGAAACACATTGATCCGGTTGATCTCCTCCCGGCCGGCCGTTACCCAATCCGCGGCGGCGAAGAACGATCGCGCCAGGCGGGGACCGTCGACGTAGGCGATGCCGACGGTCATTCCGCCAGCCTACTCCGAGACGACGTGAACGCGCACGTCCGCGCGGACGTCGGCATGGAGCCGGACGCCCACGGTATGATCGCCGAGGGTCTTGATCGGATGGTCGAGCTCGATACGACGCTTGTCCACGGCGAAGCCCTTGTCGGCGAGCGCCTCGGCGAGGTCGGCGGTCGTGATCGAGCCGAAGAGCTTGCCTTCTTCGCCAGCCTTGCCCGTGAGGGTGAGCTCAGTGCCGCTCATCCGGTCGGCCTGCGACTGCGCCTCCGTGCGATCGGCGTCACTTCGCATGGCACGGGCCTTCGACTCGGCAGCGATGCGTTTCTTGTTGCCTTCGGTCGCCTCGTAGGCGAGGCCCTTGGGCAGCAGGTAGTTGCGCCCGTAGCCCGGCTTGACGCGTACCACTTCACCGGCCTTGCCGAGGGACTTCACATCCTCGCGCAGGATCATTTCCATCATCGAAGCACCCCTCCAGTTGGTGGCGGCCGTACACGCCGCCGGAAATCTACCCATGAATCGGCAAGCCCGAGCAGCGCGAGTCCGCTGACCGCAAATGGTGCGAGGACGACCGCAACGAACGACAGGACGATCAGAACCGCCCGCGGGGCATATCGGCCCACCGTCCAGAATACCGCGAGACCCCGAACAGCGTAGAGCGCTCCCGCAACCAACAGCACATTTTGAGCACCCATCCGGATACCGGCGATCGGAGCACCGGGTACTACCGGCACCATGAGCGCGGCCAACGCCAGCGCGGGAACCCAGACGACCTGATCGCTGAACCTGAACCCGGCAAAATTGCCGTCGCCACGCATGATCGGATGTGCGGCCACCCGCTGATACAGGTGCCACGCGGTCGCGAGTCCGGCCACCGCCGCCAGCACGAGCATCGCCGGAAACAATGGCGCCACCTGGGACGCACTGTCCGCGAGCTGCTGCAGGAACTGCTGCAGGCCGGCTCCGGCGTCGCCCTGCTGCGCCGCTGCCGCGGCGCGTGACGCCAGGGCCTCGCGCATCACACTGGCGCCATTGGCCTGGATGTCCGCCCACCCGAAACCGAAATGGGCCGCCCAGAGGAGCAGGGAAGCCGCCGCCGCGGGGATTGCGATTGCGGCCCGGCCGAGAAACGGGCCGGGCCGCAGCGCCATCAGCACA